>CACZQU010000235.1 GCA_902783305.1 uncultured Lachnospiraceae bacterium
CGGACATCGTTATCGATTCCTGGTCTGTCAGGTAAAGACTGCCGGAATATGTGCTGTCCTTCGTCGTGGATCCGTGCCCTGTATAATAAAATAAGGAGACATCGTTGGAATCCGCCCCGGAAAACGCCGACCGGATGGCAGACAAAACCGCTGATTTTCCGAGGTTTTCCTTCATGATGACGGAGGAGTAATTCATCCCGTTCAGCATCGCCCTCATTACCCTCACGTCATAATAGGGGCCATACAGATTGTTTGAAGAATCAGAGAGGGCATTGCCCAGATTGAATCTGGAGGGAGTGTACGCGCTCTCTCCAACCAGCAGTGCGCGGTAGACAATAGAAGAACTGCCCGAGGAGCCGGAGGACGGTTTTTTGTAGGTAATGGTCTTACCCGTGGAATTCACCGCACTGTTGGAGGTTCCCGACTGTCCTTTCTTGTATGCCTTGATCGTATAGGTATACTTTTTCCCGTTCACGGCAGTAGTATCCGTATAAGAGGACTTACTCGCGCTGATGGCTTTCAGCCTGCTGTATTTGCTTGCCCCGTACAGCTTGCGGTAAAGCACATAGCCGCCGGCTCCGCTGCTGACGGACCATCTGACCGTTACTCCTTTCGCGGCGGAGGCCAGGCTGGTCACCTGCGGCCTTGTCAGGTAATAGATGTATGTTCCATAGGTATCATGACCACTGTAGTACCTGCTGCCATCCTGAGTCTTATACGCGATAATCGAATAGCAGTATTCCTTGCCGGATTTGGCTGTTTTGTCCGTATAGGACAGGGTAGAGGCCTTCGTAATCGTCTTGATGGTGGTGAAACTGGTGTCTTCACGGTATGCCCGGTAAACCAGATAACCCGATGCGCCGGTGGATTTCGACCACGTAAGCTTTACTCCTCCGGTCACATTTTTTACGGAAGTCAGATAAGGGGTGACTACGCTTACCTTTGGAGACGAAAGTCCCTGTGTCCTGGTGGTTGTCTTTGCATTGTAGGGGGTTGTCTTTCCTTCCTGTGCTCCGACACCGGCCGTGAGACTGAAAACCGTCATGAGCAGGACCAGTGCCGTCAGCATTCTTTTTCCGTGTCTCGCTTTCATCGCATCTCCTTTCTTCGGGATGCACAGGACTTCAGAAAAATCCTCTGTGTCTGTCCCGGAAAATATGTTTTCTGATATAAAAACCCAATATAATTGTATATTCTCAACCGGCTTTTGTCAATCGTTTACTATTCTATGAAATTGTCACTGCCAGTCTTTGTTACTGCTCACGGATTAACCGAAAAGCCACGCGCGGGGAAAAGCCAGACCGTGAAGCGCATCAGTCTTTTTCATTGCTGTCATAAAAATCAAACACCATTTTCCAGTACTTTTCCAGCCCCGGGTTCCCCTGCATATAAAGCTCATGCTTCGCATCCGGAAAGACTTCAAGCTTTCCCCGGGGAATCCGCCGGATCAATTCATTCTGGCCTCCCAGTCCGACCATCGAATCGCGCCCTGACTGAAGGAGAAGTACCTGAGCCTTGATCCGTCTGCAGTTCTTCCGGGCCGTCGCTTCCTTCGTCAGCCGCAGGAACTGAAGGGCTGTATGATAAGACGGAATACACATCTGATATTCCTGGTGTGCCTTGATGGTCTCAAAGCTGTAGAGGTAGCGCGCCTCACTGTTGTCCAGAGAAGCCGCAAAATCCGGCACCGGACTAAACCCAGCGGAACCGGCCATGTACTGACGGCCCTTTCCCAGCAGATCCTTCACCATGCACAAAAGCTTCGCCAGCGCCACAGGGGTGCCCCCTGCCGTCATCTCCAGCATCGGCGAGCTCAGTACGGCCTTGGCGAAATCATCAGGATATCTTTCCATGCAGCAGACTCCCACGCCGCCTCCCATGGAATGGGCAAAAAGGTACAACGGCTCAGAAGGAGTCATCCCGGATTGTTTTCTCACCATTTCAGAGGCAAAGAAATGGAGATCCTCGATGAGCGCGCTGTAATCCTCCAGATGGATCAGCGACGGATCCGATGTGCTGCGAAAGGATTTCCCATGCTCTCTCTGCTGAAGCATCCAGACAGAAAACCCGTTTTTTACAAGATAGTAAACACTCTCATACCATTTCGGAAGGGATTCGCTGAAGCCATGAAGCAGAATCAGCTGCCTGTCAGGAGAGCTGTCACCGGAGAAATGCTCATAATACAGCTCCTTTCCCGGTTCCCGGGAAAAGGTACCGGCAGTTTTCCTGTCCGTAAGCCAGGGAATTACGACTTCATCCATTTCCTTAGCATAATTGTCTTCATGGATCAGTTCCACCATCTCTGCTCCTTCTTTCTGTGTCACTGTACAAGGTCCGGTATGGATAGATTTTTTCGTCTGAAGCTGTACACGGGTCAGCATAACGCTGTACCCGGGGGACAGCTCCCGCGCGGAGAATGAATAAACCGTGATCTGTACCTTATTTTCTGTTCAGTATCATGCATTTTCAGGGAGATATGTATCATGACGTTTTTTCAGTATAGCATGCCGCGTTTCAGAATTCCATAAGCATACCACCTTTACAAGCTTTTTTTTCTATTATAGAATGTCTGTACCCACGGAAACCGTTCGGGTAACCCATCGACAGGATATGGCAGCAAAGCGGCTGCGACCGATACTCAGTTCAGCGGTAAGGAGGAGCATAAACAATGAGTATTTTCATACATGGCCATGACCGCCCTCATACGTTCCATCTGCAGAATGAATTTGTCAGCTACATCATCACCATACTCCCGGGCGGCCAGGCCGGCCAGCTTTATTACGGGAAAAGGATTCATGACCGGGAGGATTTCGGTTATCTTCTGGAGGGATCCTTCCGTTCTCACACCGCTTACCCGGATCAGAACCGGCTGGGGATTTCTTACGAGCTGGTGCGCAGGGAGTATCCGGATTATGGCACCGGGGATTACCGTCAGGGAGCCATCGAAATCCTCCAGCAAAACGGAAGCCGGATCACCAATTTCATCTTTAAGGATTATTCCCTCCGGAAGGGAAAGCCTTCTCTCGAAGGCCTGCCTGCCACTTATACCGAGTCGGAGGAGGAAGCCGAAACCTTGACCTTGCTTGTGGCGGACGAGCTGACGGGCGTCGAGGTAAGTCTTTCTTACACCCTGTTTTCCGGCTGCGGCGTTATCGCCCGTTCCGCCAGAATCACCAATACGGGAAAAGATCCGGTAACCCTCACCCGCGCCATGAGCCTGAGTCTGGACCTGCCGGACTGCGATTACGACTGGATGCAGTTTTCCGGCTCCTGGGCAAGAGAGCGTTATCCGTTCACCCATCATCTGGAAACCGGTATACACGCCATCGAAAGCCTCAGAGGCCATTCCTCCCATCAGCAGAACCCGTTTGTCATCCTGAAACGGCCGAATACCGACGAAGATCAGGGAGAAGCGATGGGTGCCTGTCTGATCTACAGCGGCAATTTCCTGGCTCAGGCTCAGGTGGATACGTACAGAACAACCCGGCTGATGCTGGGGATTCATCCCGCCTTTTTTTCCTGGAAGCTGAACAGCGGAGAATCCTTCCAGACTCCGGAGGCAGTACTTGCCTTCAGCTGCGATGGTCTGGCCAGTCTCAGCCATACCTTCCACCGCCTTTTCCAGAAGCGTCTTTCCAGAGGAAAGTGGAGAGATGAGCCGCGGCCCATCCTCCTGAACAACTGGGAGGCAACCTATTTTAATTTCAACGAGGAAAAGCTTCTCAGGATTGCCGGAAAGGCGAAGGAGTGCGGTGTTGAGCTGTTTGTTCTGGACGACGGCTGGTTTGGCGCAAGGCGGATGGACAATGCCGGGCTGGGAGACTGGGTTCCTGCCAAAGAGCTTCTTCCTGGCGGAATTGCCGGACTTTCCGAAAAAATCGAGGCGATGGGGCTGAAATTTGGTCTGTGGTTTGAACCGGAAATGGTGAACCCGGATTCCGATCTGTACCGGGCGCATCCTGACTGGATCCTCCGGGTGCCCGGAAGACAGACGACCTTGAGCCGCAACCAGTGCGTCCTTGATTTTTCCCGGCCTGAGGTCGTTGACCACATCTATGAAATGATGGAAAAAATCCTCTCCGAATCCAGAATCTCCTATATCAAGTGGGACATGAACCGGTCTGTCACAGAGTGCTGGTCGGCAGGCCTCCCGGCAGACCGTCAGCAGGAGGTGTTTCACCGATACATCCTTGGCGTTTACCGTCTGTATGAGAAGCTGATCACCCGCTTCCCCGATATTCTCTTTGAGTCCTGTGCCGGAGGAGGAGGCCGCTTTGATGCCGGACTTTTGTTCTATGCTCCTCAGGCATGGACAAGTGATGACACGGATGCCATCGAGAGACTGAAGATCCAGTATGGCACCTCCTTTGCCTATCCGGTCAGCAGCATGGGCTCCCATGTTTCTGCCGTCCCCAATCATCAGCTGAACCGGGTTACTCCGTTAAAGACCAGAGCGGATGTCGCTTTCTTCGGTACCTTCGGGTATGAGCTGGATCTGAACCGTCTTTCGGAGAAAGAAATCGCTGAAGTGAAGGAGTACACCCGGTTCATGAAGGAGCACCGCCGGCTCCTGCAGTTCGGAAACTTCTACCGTCTGCTCTCTCCGTTTGAAAGCAACGAAGTCTCCTGGATGAGCGTGGACGAGGAGAAGAAGGAAGCAATCGTAGGTTATTACCGTGTTCTGAGCAAGGTGAATCAAGGTTTTACCCGTGTATTGCTCAAAGGACTGGATCCGGACCTGAAATATGAGGTGACGGAGATTGCCGCAAAGGATGAGATCCCGGAAACCGAACGATTGTACCGTCCTTTAGGGGACGCCGCGGAAGAAGAGGAGGGCGTGGTTTCCCGCCGCTGCATCGGTTCCTTCTTCGGAGATGAGCTGATGAATGCAGGCCTTGTCACCAGCGACCGTTCTACAGGGAAGGTCGGGGATCATGTCCATGTGACGAAGGATTTCTCCTCTACCCTGTTTCTTCTCAAAGCCGTGCCATGAGCCGGCGCGAAGGCCGGAACGCCGGGATCACCTTCTCTGAGAGCTTCATGGCTATGGAAGATCTGTCGCTGATCCAGAATATCTCCAGTATCCAGCCTGTCAATCTGGATTACTGCGGCAGTGAACAATGCAAAAACGGATACGCGTTTGGTCCATTTGTCCGTGCCAGCTTTGTTTTGCACATGGTCATGAGCGGAAAGGGAAAGCTTTACAAAAACGGTCAGGTTTACTCCATCCATTCCGGAGAGGCGTTTCTGATTTTTCCCAGGGAAGAAACCGTCTACCAGGCTGATCTGGACGACCCATGGTTTTATATGTGGATCGGATTTCACGGCTTTTCCGCAGAGGAAATGATGAACCGTGCCGGCTTCCGGCAGGATCATCCGGTCCGGGTATGCCAGAAAATGCCGGAAATCAGGACCGTGATGGACAAAATGCTCGAATCCAGAGATCTGTCCTACTCCAGTGAACTGATGCGCATGAGCTGCCTTTATCATGTACTGGCCCTGCTCACCGACGAAGATTCCGGAAAACAGAATACAGGTGCCAGGACCGGATCTACCAATGCGCAGTATGTGCGGACCGCTGTCAGCCTTCTGATTGATTCCGATAAAAAAGGAATCCGCGTCGAGGATGTCGCCAAAGCCATCGGAATCAGCCGGAATTATCTGACCACGATTTTCAAAAAAGAGATGAATATCTCCCCACAGGAATTTCTGATGAAATACCGGATGGAAAAAGCGGGCTCCCTGCTGCTGACCACTGACGAGCCGATCGGCTCCATCGCGTATGAAGCAGGATATTCCGATTCTCTGTCTTTCTCCCGGGCTTTCCGCAAGCATTACGGAGTCAGCCCCACACAGTACCGGAATACCGGTCCCATCCTGATCCACAGCCGGGAAAAGGGAGAATATACCAGTAAAATTCCTTTATAGGGCAGGACCCGGGGAGCGCGAAGCGCGGAACAATCCGTAGGAGTCATTTTGCACTTCAATCATTGATTTTACCAAATGATAATCTGTGCAGCACATGTCACAGGAGTATCTTCTGCCGGCGCCATGACCAAAAAACCGTTTCATTACGATGTATTCCATGTTTTATCCTGCCTCTTAAGCATCGGATATGCATTGTACTCTTATCATATGTGTCAAACGGGTTTCCGGATTCAACAAAAAAATCGGTCATTTTCACGAAGAAAGGTCATTGTGCCATGTACGTATAACATTTTGCCATACAAAGACACGTCATAAATATTTATAATAAAGATGTTTCATGAAGCTGGTGTTTTCTAAAGCCGAATCGATTTCCACAAAGGAG
>CACZQU010000236.1 GCA_902783305.1 uncultured Lachnospiraceae bacterium
CATTCCATAATAGCCGCTGTTTCCGGTCAGTATTCCCTTAGCATCTACAAAGTGCATGCTGTCAGTTTCCCTTCACATCCGTCTACAGCCATTTCTTCTTTTTGAAAAACAGCAGGCAGGATACCGCAACAGCAATACTTACCCCGATCACAACAGGGTATCCGAAGCGCCATTCAAGTTCCGGCATATAGCGAAAGTTCATGCCATACCATCCGACTATGAGGGTCAGCGGCATGAAGATCGTGGTTACAACCGTGAGAAGTGTCATTATCCTGTTTTGCCGTACCTCCAGCTGAGCGTGATAAAGATCTATCACCTGCATCGTGTAATCTCGAATCGAGATAGCAGTATCGCGCCTGCGCGCTATGAGATTCATGAACAGGTGAATATAACGCAGATTCTCCTCGCTGAAGAACCCGTTCTCATTCTCTTCCAGCTCCTGCGTCATATCGATGATCTGCTCATAGTGTACAATCAGTCTGCGGATCTCGCTTTGTATCTCATTGACCCGCCCGAGGTCTTCAGGCTCCTGGGTGTTCAGTATTGCATCCTCGATTAGATTCAGCTCTTTTTCATAGCGCTCCAGGACCGACAGATCATTTTCCACTATCTGTTCCAGAAAGTCATACAGGAATCTCTCCAGACTCGGCTTCCGCCATCGTTTCGTGCGCCTGATCGCAGCGATCATCTGCTCTGCCTTGCCGCTGTCATCAATGAAAACAACGCCCTTTTCGTCCAGAGCAAATGCAAAACGGTAGTCTTTTGATCCGATATTCTCACGGTCAGGAATCCTGAAAGTTCCGGTAAGCGAGTCATAATTGACCTCTGCCTTTGTATTGTGAATGTCCCCGGAGTCCAGCTCCAGCTCTATTCCCATGTCAAAGCGTTCCCGGTCACGCGCCCATTCTGACGTTGTAAGAACAGCCACATATTTATTACCTGTTTGAGCAAACAAGTCTTTCTCTGTGCAAGGCTGCACCGTGTCTGCCAGAAGATAATAACCCATAAAGTCACCCCTTTTCCATTATGTTAGTTTATATCCACAGAGCTTCTGCCAGTCCGAAACTTAGATATCCGAGTATGTGCCATCCGATGAAAGAGCAGTCCAGTATGAACGCCTCCATCTTGCGGCCATCCATCATTCGCTGAGACAGTCTGATCGCTTCTTTTCCGTCAATATCCGGATTTTCCGCAATGATATACGGGACCAGCATATACGAATAATGCTTGATGACTCCTCCGACAACAGTGATCCACCATAAAAGCTTATATATACTAAGACGCACCATCGACAGAGATGCTTTCTTCCATCTGTCGACTGCTCTGAAAAAGAGAACATGTGAAAACGGTACTGTTTTGTATGACCTCGCCTCAAGGAATATCCTTCGGAGAATAGCAATATACACATTCTTAAGAAAAGCCCATATGAACAGAGTCACAAGCAAACCGGCTATGATCAGGATCGCCATCGCGATCGTCTCGGAATGAAATATCGACACGCCTGCGTCTATAAGAGTGTCAATGATATCTCCGGAAGAAAAATACTTAACGACGCGTGACAGAAATCCCCTGCTGCCACCCTTTATTTTGCGAAGATTCTGACTGCCGCTTTTCCGTATCTCCTCTCTCTCTTCTGCAAGCCGGCTTTCCTTAATGTCTGATGCATCGATGCCTATCCTGTTCAAAGCTGTCTCGAGGATCGAGTTATCGTCGATCGTTAAGGCATAATCAGTTTCTTCGATATATCTTCCTGTCAGGATGTTATATGTATCATTTGTCTGTGACGTAACATATCTGAACTCAGATCCGAAATATATTGCCACAAGACAAAGCATCATAAGCACAAAATAATGGTGCTTCAGTACTTTGCGTGCATTCTGTTTAAATAAGCGTCTTTTTCTGGATTCTTCTTTATTCATCTGCAGTTTTCCATCAATATAGTTATTTTCTTGCTGCGCGGATCAGTGCTCCTACGATCCTTCTTGTTTTTCTGTGCTTTATGCTGTATTTAGCGATATCCGCAACATCAAGAGCCGCTCTCTGCACATTAGGGTCGCTTGCTATCTTTATTGCCCTGTCCCTTATCTCCGGAGCTTTTCCTTTTATTACAGCAACGCTTTTAGCGACAGCTTCTTTGCCTTTGCCCGGCTCTTTCTTCTCTTTAGGCTTCTTCTCTTTCTGTTTTTTCTCTTTTAGCTTTTTCTCTTTAGGAGGCTTCTGTGATCCGTCGCTGTCTTTTGACTTCTTCGGCTTACAGTCTTCACAGTATTTTCTCCGGTCCTCAGTATCCTCTATTTCTTTGAAGCATTTAGCGCACACATATACCAGCTGTGATCCGCACAGCGTACAGAACAGGTCAGTAG
>CACZQU010000237.1 GCA_902783305.1 uncultured Lachnospiraceae bacterium
GGATCCACTTTCATTTCCTCTATATAGGTCTGAATTCTCATCAGCTCCGATGTTACGGCGTTTTCCCGGTTTGTTCCTTCCAGATATTTCAGCAGGTCACGGATTTCATGGGGTGGGTTTCCTTCTTCTCCTTTTGTGTATAAATACAGTGTCACCGCACCATCATCATATTCCATATCCGGGGATTCCACACATTGAGTTTTCATCGTGTATATCATCCGGTTCTCGCAAAACGGATCAAAAGTACAGATAAAAATCACCCACACGTTTCCAAGAGTGCGGTATTTTTTCCCGGTCTTCAGGCTGCGGCTGTCAATTTTCGCGTGATAAAACCGGCTTCGCTTCGGAAGCTCGTTTTTCTCATTCGCCTTGTTCTCCGGCTCCAGGTCAATCCACAGATGGGGCTGGAATTTTGAATCTTAAACCTTTGAAAGCTTCCTGTCAAATGATCTGTCGTCTGAAAAATATCCCTACGATCTGCGAACCGAATTAATGGAGTGATGCCACACCCATTTACCGGGAACTGTTCTCTCCTCATAATGACCCGGAATCGTTTTCGTTATCTCACGCGACGGTGCAGACGGCGGAGCCGGCTCTTCTGGTTTTACAAGCCTTTGCCTGCTTTCCCGTATTTCTGCTTCCGATACGCCAAGCTGCCTGAGCATTTCATATTTTTCCTCAGCACGCATATAAAGAAGTACTTTCTTTACGGTTCCATCCGGAAGATGAAATTCCTGAAAATTCCGGCGGTAAGTCTTGTAGTCACTGAGCCTTGATTCATACGATGCACATTCAGCCCTGTATTGTCGGTAAGCCTGCGACTGCAGATAGGTAGAATATGCCGGATTCACTATACGTTTACTGGTCGGAGGAACAAGCACCTTTTTGATCTGGCTCTGCGCTTTGTGTATATCCAGCAGGCACTCAACAATCCATCGCTCCCCCTTATATCCGGCAGATTTCTGCGTCCGTATATCCTCGGTGGCAGTCTTCCAGGTTATGTACCTGTTATAATCCGTATCTTCCTCTATGTAATGAGGCTTCATTTTTCGCGGGAAGATGTCGAATACTATTTTTTTAAACAGAATGACTTTTCCTGCTCCTGGCAACGCAGACCCGTCAGATGCTTTACCGGAATACTCTGAGTATTTTTGTATATCAAGCCAGATATTGCCTTTATTCTTAATCTTCTCCGCATTCCGCTTTATAAACTCGATAGCTTCCGGGTAATGAGTACTTAAATAGTTTTTATAAGCAGAATCAACTTCCCAGATTTTCTTCTTTGAATCTTTGCCAGACATAAAGCTAATCCTTCTCCGTGATCTTATTTCACCTGATGCTGATAATGATCCGATTTTGCGGTCATTTCATCCAACATCTTATACGATCTCTGATCCGTGTTCTCCAGGAAATAGTAATTGTAATTATAAAAACCAGCAGTGCAGCAAGCTCCAACATGCCATAACTATTGACTTTCTTCCCATTCCCGGTGCAGTCGATTCCACTTTTCACTATGGCTCCCCAGGGCACCGATCTGCCTTGGATGGGCAAACGGCAGGATTTCAATCCTTTTACCCGCTAATTCCGTTTCTGTTCTCACACCATAGCCGTACAGATCACAGTATTCAGACAGACTGGACCAGGAAACATCCACCACACGGTTCAGGTATTGTGCGATAGGGATATCGCCAAGCAGGACAAGAAGACCTGCACCTGATTCCACTATTTCATCCGTGATTTCTGCAGCTCTTTTGTCATCGCAGAAAGAAACAGGCCTTTTGGGAATGGTCACTGTATTCAATCCATATTCTCCGATCAGAGGATTATATCTCTCTTCTATCACCTTAACCTGGCCTGGATTTAACCGCGTCTCTGGCAGACAGTCACACAACCAGGCAACTTTTCTATCATAACCAAGCGGAGCCAGGATATGTTCATCCAACACCTTGGCAGAGGGGCCGTTCAGGTTCTTTCCTGCCGGTTCCAGCGTTCCCAATGCTGGAGGGATGTGAATGCTGCTGATGATCTTTTTTGCCTCGTCCTCATTTCCGTCCCAGAAAATCCGGGGTTCACTGGCGACCGCAAGCGCCTGACAGACAACCCTGCCATCTCTTTTCCAACGAGCATGTACAGCACTGGCATACACGCCAAGAACAAATACTGACTTGGAAGATCGTTCCTGCTGTGTCAATGGATGCAGTTCTTCACCGAACGGAAAATAATAATTCATAACATGGCTCCAATCCTGTCACTTCTCTCAGACTTCCCTGGATCCCCAGACTTCACACTATCCTTTGATCAGCCGTGACCGGCTGAACCACTCAAAACCCGGAATCTTTCTGTCCTGTGCCAGCTGACAGCCCCGGCGCTCCAGGTAATTCCTTTTGTACGGTATTTTCCTGACGGAAAGATAACCTTTCAATGTTTGCGCACCTCCAGGTGAGCAGATAGAAATAAAAAAATACAGGATA
>CACZQU010000238.1 GCA_902783305.1 uncultured Lachnospiraceae bacterium
ATATTATAACCTGAAAATCTTAAAGAACCTGTTCAATTTTATTACGTTTTTGTATCAGGAGGTCCTGAAGGACGAAATGAATTATTCAAATCTTACTTTAGAGCAGTTTATTGACGTACTTTCTTCCCAGGAACCGGTTCCCGGAGGTGGTGGGGCAAGCGCTCTTACCGCCGCGGTAGGAACTGCGCTTGGGCATATGGTAGGGAGTCTGACTGTCGGAAAGAAAAAATATGCGCAGGCGGAACAGGAGCTGAAGGAAGCGATGGAAGCTTCACGCCGGATTCAGGAAGAACTCCTTTGCCAGGTGGAGGAGGATGCCAGGTGCTTTGCCCCGCTGGCGGCTGCTTATTCGCTGCCAAAGGCGACGGAAGAAGAGCGCAGGATGAAGGACGAGGCATTACAGTCCGCTCTGCTTGGCGCCTGTCAGACTCCTCTGATGATTATGGAGCTTTGCTGCCAGGCGATAGATGAGGTTGGGGTTTTCGCCAGGAAAGGCTCTGTTCTTGCCGTCAGCGACGCCGGGGCTGCGGCAGCAATCCTGGAAGGATCGCTGAAGGCCGCAAGCCTGAATATCTATATCAATGCAGGGATGATGAAGGATCGGGAAAAGGCTCAGGAGCTGATCAGGAGAACACAGCAGATGCTTGATGACGCTGGAGGACAGGCCGCGAAGATATTCAGCGAGATCCGGAACCGTCTGCTGCCATCCTTTGAAGAATCGGAAGGGACAAAATCATGACAAGATTACTGAAGGGAAAAGAAGCAGGGGAAGCACTCACCCAAAAAGCCCGGCAGCAGGTTACGGAACTGGAAAAGATGGGTGTGACACCGACGCTGCTGGTCATCCATGTCGGGGAAGATCCCGGAAACCTTTCTTATGAGAAAGGAATTGAGAAACGCTGCACTGCCCTTGGCGCAGCCTTCAGAAGGCTGGTGCTTCCTTCTGATCTGTCCGAGGAGGATCTTCTTGAGGTGATCAGAAAGGCGAATGAAGACAGGGAGATTCACGGTGTACTTTTATTCCGGCCGCTGCCGCCGCACCTTGATGCGAGGAGAATAGAGAATGCTCTTTTGCCGGAGAAGGATGTGGACGGGATGACGGATCTTTCCCTGGCCGGTGTGTTTGCCGGCCGAAAGGTGGGATTTTCTCCCTGCACGGCTCAGGCCTGCATGGAGATCCTGGATTATTACGGGATCGACTGCTGCGGCAAACACGCGGTGGTGATCGGGCGGAGCCTTGTAGTGGGCAAACCTGCCGCAATGATGCTGCTTTCAAGAAATGCGACGGTTACCATCTGCCACACCAGGACAAAGGATCTTCCTGCCATCGCCCGGTCGGCCGACATTTTAATCGCTGCTGCCGGAAAACCAAAGATCATCGGGAAAGATTATATGAGAAATGGTCAGGTGATTCTGGACGTGGGTATTCATGCGGCTGAAGGAGGTAAGCTCTGCGGGGATGTGGATGGTGAGCAGGCAGAGGGGACCGCTGCGGCGCTGACCCCTGTACCTGGAGGCGTAGGGACGGTGACCTCCGTTGTTCTTGTCTGTCATGTGATCGAAGCCGCGCTTCGGCAGACAGAAAAAAGATTTGACGACAGGTCCGGTACACGTTAGAATCATTCAGAAAAAAACCGAGAAAAGAGGAGATTATTGATTTATGGAAAACAGACGTGTGCAAATGAACCGGGTGACCAATCTGCTGCAGCTGGAGGAATATATGTATCCTCTGGTGGATGTTCCCTCCCCCAATGTGTTCCGAAACCTCTTCCCCTACAGCGAGGTTCCGAAAATCGCATTTAACGACAGGATCGTGCCCCACCATATGCCGGATGACATCTGGATCACGGACACCACATTTCGTGACGGACAGCAGTCGAGAGCTCCTTATACGACGGAGCAGATCGTGCGGATATATGACTATCTTCATAAGCTGGGTGGTCCAGAAGGAAGGATCCGTGCTTCCGAATTCTTCCTTTACAGCAAGAAGGACCGCGACGCGGTGGAAAAATGCATGGAAAGAGGATATCAGTTCCCCGAGGTGACGAGCTGGATCCGTGCGAGCAAAAAGGATTTTGAACTCGTGAGGGATATGGGAATGCAGGAAACCGGTATTCTGGTCAGCTGCTCAGATTATCATATCTTTTATAAGATGAAGATGACCCGTTCCCAGGCGATGCAGCATTATCTGGGTATTGTCAGGGAATGTCTGGAAATCGGCGTGGCTGTCCGCTGCCATCTGGAGGATATCACCAGAGCGGATATTTACGGATATGTCATTCCATTCTGCCTGGAGCTGATGAAGCTCAGACAGCAATACGGTATTCCGGTGAAGGTGCGCTGCTGTGACACCATGGGTTATGGGGTCAATTATCCTGGTGCCGTGATTCCCCGCTCAGTCCCGGGAATCATTTACGGTATCATGACCCATGCAGGGGTTCCTTCCGAGCTGATCGAATGGCACGGCCACAACGATTTCTACAAAGCAGTGGTGAATTCCACGACGGCATGGCTGTACGGCGCCTGCGGGGTCAATACTTCCCTGTTTGGCATCGGAGAGAGGACGGGAAATACGCCGCTGGAGGCCATGGTTTTTGAATATGCACAGCTGCGCGGCAATCTGGGCGGTATGGATCCGACAGTGATCACTGAGCTGGCGGAATACTACGAGAAGGAGCTGGGATATCATATCCCTGACCGTACACCGTTTGCCGGGAAGAATTTCAATGTGACACGGGCGGGAATCCATGCGGACGGACTTCTCAAAAACGAAGAGATATACAATATTTTTGACACGGAAAAATTCCTGAACCGCCCGGTGGTTGTGGCTGTCTCCAATACCTCCGGAGCCGCGGGTATTGCCCATTGGCTCAATAATCATTTCCACCTTCCGCAGGACAGGCATGTGGATAAAGGCAGTGAGATGGTCACCATGATCAAAGCCTGGGTGGATCAGCAGTATGATGAAGGCCGTGTCACCGTTATGACGGATGTGGAGATGGAGGAAATAACCCGTACGGTCTGCGAAAGGCTTGGTATTACGCTTTAACGTGCAGCATTGGAGGAAAAAATGGAAAAAATTACTATGTTGACACCGATTGTGGAGATGGATGGGGATGAGATGACCAGGGTTCTCTGGCAGATGATCAAGGAAGAGCTTCTTCTTCCCTTCATCGACCTGAAAACGGAATATTATGATCTTGGCCTGAAGCATCGTGACGAAACGGACGACCAGGTGACATTTGATGCCGCAAAGGCTGCAAAAAAATATGGTGTCGCTGTCAAATGCGCGACGATTACACCGAATGCCGCGCGTAAGGAGGAGTATTCCCTCAGGAAAATCTACAAAAGCCCCAACGGCACGATAAGAGCCATTCTGGACGGAACCGTTTTCCGCGCTCCTGTGATCGTAAAGGGAATTGAACCCTGTGTCAGAAACTGGAAAAAGCCGATTACTCTCGCCCGCCATGCTTATGGTGACATTTACAAAAACGTGGAGCTGGAAGCAGAAGGCCCTGGAGATGCCTGGCTGGTGTTTGAAGGAGAGGACGGCTCGGTCCGGAAGGAAAGGATTCATCACTTCGAAGGAAGAGGAGTGATCCAGGGTATCCACAATACGGAGGAATCCATCAAAAGCTTTGCGAG
>CACZQU010000239.1 GCA_902783305.1 uncultured Lachnospiraceae bacterium
GGCCTCCGAAAACGAGCAGTGGAAGGAACCGCCAGTCCAGGGCAATAAGAATATAAATTGCCCCGAAAAAACTGATCACTGTGCTGACCATCCCCGGCAGCAGGCTCATAATCCCGCTTCGGACAATCATCACATCGGAAAAATACCGGGTCAGCAGTTCACCGGTGTGATAGCCTTTCATGCTTTCAAAATCTCTGGTCAGAAGCTTGTGAACCAGCATTTCCTGCATCGAGCGCTGAAGCCTGGCAGATGTCCTGATCTGAAGCAGGGAAAGGATTGTGTCAAACAGAACGATAGACAGCATCAGTCCGCCCAGGACAGCTCCCCACAGCCACATCACCTTTCCTCCCCCCGAACCTGCGCTGTCGATCAGTCTCCTGGTGACCAGGATCTCCGACAGGGAGAGAAGAGAGGAAAAGGCATTGAGCAGACAGATCAGGACAAGATTTCCCCGGACACAGCGGGTCCATTCCGGCAGGATTTTCAACGCCGGACTTAAAAACAGCGATTTCAACTTCTGTATGTCGTCCATATCCGAAACCTCATCCTCCGTTTTCCTTAAAAAAACCCAGAGCGCTTCATGCCTGAAGCGCCCTGGAGCCGGTACGTCATCCATCCTATGCAGCTGTAACCGATCAGAAATGATCATGGGCTATTTACTGGCAATGCTTTAAGTTCTTGTAGTTTCCTCCAAAGGAACAGTTTCCGGGACTGAGATTGCTGTTGGAGCAGCCATGTCCCGGGTTAAACCCCAGATCACACAGTCCGGGATTTTTGCCTGTACAAAGAGCAGGATTTTTCTTTTTCATGCCCGATGTCAGAATCGTATTGTCATATTCGATCTCGAGTACTTCCATGACCGGTTTGCTGTATACCTTCTTCTCCATCGATGTACCTCCCTTCCGCTGTCGTTGTTTTATCCCTGTTCACAATCCGGCATCCGTTTAATTCCCTGATGTACCAGATATCTTGTCTGTTCACATAATTCCAGAGGCTGTTTCCCCCGTGGAGCATATCTTGCCTTCTCCGGAGCACAGTTTGTGCACACGGACGCGTAAGGGCATTCGATACATTCCGGGATGACGGGCCAGCCAAGCGCTTTTTCATGAAGTCTTCTCCACGCGGGCATGAAGCCCTCTTCAAGCGGACTTGTCCAGATATCCCTGATGCTGCTGCAGGCATACATCCTTCCGTCCCATTCCAGCGTAAAGCAGGATAAGCCGGCTTTGCATGCCAGGCCGCAGCCGTCAGCCTCATGGCAGCCTCCCCCCGGAGGCGGAAGACGATCCAGATCAATCGTGATGTTCTCCACTCCCCGCAGATCGTTCAGAAAGCGAAAGACCCGCGCGTAATCCTGAATCCCCAGATCATGCGCAAGTCCTGCCCTGCCGGTTTCCTCCTTGGGCTCGGATAAAAATGAATTTACTGTATATTCAATGCCAAAGGAATGCGCCGTACGGATCGTGTCAAACACATCTTCCCCCAGGTACCTGCTGGGCGTGATGCATATCACCACAGGGAGACCCGCCTCAACCGCGCTGCGGATATGGCCGGAAACGGTCCCGAAGCCGCGATGTCCGGTCACCCGCTCATAAGTATCCTCGTTATTTCCGTATAAGGTAATCTGGATGAGGCGGGGTCTGTGCGCTTTGAAAAACCGGATCCATTTCTCATTCATGAGGGATCCGTTGGTCAGCACAAGAATCTCCACTCCCAGATTCCAAAGATAAAGATAAATCTCCTCGAATCCAGGGTAGGTCAGGCATTCCCCTCCGGTCAGGTTCACGCTCATCATACCGGCATCAAATGCGGCCTTGAGCAGCTTTTTCCACTCAGAAACCGAAAGCAGGGATCTGCCGTTCATCTGTTCAGGAGTGAGATGGGTATAACACATCCTGCAGTCAAAATTGCACAGGGGAGTCAGCTCGATCTGAGCCCTCAGCGGAACTCCGTTATCTCTGGCTTTCCGTTCCATGTACTCCATCAGATGGTCAAATGTCAGTCTGCGGCTGTGATCCTGTTTTTTCAGCTTTTCCAGAAATTCCAGAGCATCGCCGGAAGCTTCCATGGTTGTGTCCATATCCTGTACCCTTGTGTGACAATGCCACACGGGCATTGGGTTCGCGGTAATTCAGTTCCTTTTTTATGATATTAACAGGTTTTCCGGGACCTGTCAACAAGGGGGAAAGGGTGTGGCCTTATGGTTAATCCGTGAGTAGTAACGTCGGTGAAGAGCAACAGACCGTGCACAATAACAACCATGAACAGTTGTCCGTGAGCTGTGCCGGACAGCAGTGGCCTGTTTTCCTTACATGACATATTTTTTCAGTATCGGAA
>CACZQU010000240.1 GCA_902783305.1 uncultured Lachnospiraceae bacterium
CAGGATGAATAAAGTTTACCAGGACAGCTACGATAGCTGCGCACAATGTACTGAACAGGTAAAGAAAAATCACGGAACGGAACCGGCTTCCGTTTCCTCCCTTAGCGTTTGCCAGGGAGGAGGACACCAGCACAAAAACCAGAATCGGGGCAATTGCCTTCAGAGCGCCGACAAACAGTTCGCCGAGCATGCTGATCCATTCCAGTCCCGGCAAGGTCAGACCCAGAACCGCTCCGATGACAAGTCCGATACAGATTCTGACAATCAGACTCATTGAATTCCATTTTTTTATCAACATCTTACTTCCTCATCGAATATAAACAGAATCACATCAGTTCCATCACAGATGATTGAATGAAAGCATTTCAGGATGTTCAGGCACTGTAATGACCATCACAGGTCAATGCTTATGTTTGTCTGTTCTTTCAGGCCATGCTTTTCGGCATAACCGGTGAGGATCAGCGTCAGCGCGCCGTCTCCGGTGACATTACATGCCGTGCCGAAGCTGTCCTGAAGCGCAAAAATCGCAAGCATCAAAGCCGTGCCGTTCGCGTCAAATCCCAGCACCCCGGTAATCAGGCCGAGAGAAGCCATGACCGTGCCGCCCGGAACTCCGGGAGCCCCGATGGCGAAAACTCCGAGAAGGACAATAAAAAGAATCATGGAGCCGAGCGACGGAATCTGGCCATAGAGGACCTTGGAAACGGTCATGACAAAGAACACCTCCGTCAGCACCGATCCGCACAGATGAATGTTTGCAAAGAGCGGAATTCCAAAGTCGACCATGTCAGAACGCAGGTTTTTGCTCTTATGAGCACACTTCAGGGCAACGCCGAGAGTTGCCGCGGAGGACATGGTGCCGACAGCGGTCAGATAAGCCGGTCCGTAATTACTGATCACTTCGATGCCGGACCGCCCGGAATAGGCAGTCGCCGTTCCATAGAGAACAGTAAGCCAGATCACATGGCCGATCAGAACAATGACGATCACGATCAGGAAGATCGGAAGCTGCTTCGTGATGGAGCCCTCCCAGGAGAGGCAGCAGAATGTCGAGGCGATGAAGAAGGGAAGAATCGGAATAACCACCCTCTCCACGATTTTCAGGACAATCGCCTGAAACTCCTGCAAAACACTGGTGATGGTCTTTGCTTTTGTCCAGACAGCTGCGATACCGATCAGGACCGAAAAGACCAGGGCAGACATCACCGGCATAATCTGAGGAATGTCAAGCTGGAAGGCGACATCCGGGAGCGCTCTCAGGCCCTCTGCATTCGAAGCAATCATCAGATGCGGAATGATCAGAAAACCGGCCGTTGCGGACATGGTCGCTGCCAGGACACTGGATACATAGGCGAGGACGATCGCGACAGAAAGCATTTTTGTCGCGCTGCTCCCAAGCTTTGTGATGGAAGGTGCGATAAAGCCGATGATGATCAGCGGGACGCAGAAGCTGATCAGCTGACCAAGAATATATTTGACCGTTACGATAACGACAATAACACTTTCCGGAACCACAAGGCCAAGCAGTATACCAATGAAGATTGCAAGAAGAAGTCTGGCCGGAAGGCTTTTAAAGAATTTCATGATGTTTCCTCCTTTTTTCAGTTTGTTTCTGTCATCATAAGCAATATTTCACGATCAGTCTCACGCATACCCACACGTCCAAGACGGGCGAAATTGTTGATGGAGTTCTCCACACCCTTCACCACCAGACCATCACCGCCATAGAACTGCTGACCGTTTGCATACATTTCATAGCCGAAAATTCCGGTTTCCACCGCCATCGCGATCTTTGCCGCACACGAGGATTTCGCCCCGTCGCAGACAATACCGGATGAAATGGCCAATGTATTGACAATGGTATGCGCGATAACCTTTTCATCCCCGCCATAGAGAAACGCAATACCTGCGCCTGCCCCCGCACCCGCGCTTACCGCGCCGCAGTAGGCAGACAGCCTGCCGATCCCGGCCTTCGCGTGAAGCGTGATCAGATTGGAAATCAGAAGAGCCCGGTAGAGCTTTTCCTCTTCAGCGCCAATCTCTTTTGCGTACTCGATAACAGGAAGGGAAGTGGTCATGCCCTGGTTTCCGCTTCCCGAGCAGATGACCACCGGCATGTCACAGCCGTTCATTCTGGCATCCGATCCTGCTGCCGCCCTCGCTCTCGCCCTTACGCGGATATCATTTCCGGTCGTTAACAGAACCTTTCCGATATTGGCTCCGTAATCATGGCGGAGTCCCTCATCCGATATCGCCGTATTCATCCGGATCTGCCGCTCGATGATCGGCCGGACGTCATCCAGATTACATGTGCAGGCGAAATCGTAAATATCCTTTACGGTCAGAAGGGAGTAATCCGGTACATCTTCTTTCTCCTCTTCGCCCGCGGCAACATCCTTGCTGAAAAGGATTTCTCCATCCTTCTCCCTGAGCACAATGTTGGTATGCTCGTTTGCAATCCTCACCCTGGCACTGGAATCTCCTTTGTACACTGTGACGATCATGTCAAGCAGAAATTCCGATTCCAGGAGGGAGATGTCGATCGGCGTATG
>CACZQU010000241.1 GCA_902783305.1 uncultured Lachnospiraceae bacterium
AACATAATCCTTTGCCTTCGAAAAGTTGTTACTCAACAAAACTACAGTCTCGACGTGCACGCTTTGAGGAAACATATCTACCGGGCATACTTTCCTGACCTCATACCCTTTATCCGAAAGATACTTCACATCTCTCGCCAGGGTAGCACTGTCGCAGCTGACATAAACGACCCGGTCCGGTTTCATGGAAACAATCGTATCCAATACCGTCTGTTCACAGCCTTTCCTCGGCGGATCCACCACGACGACATCCGCGCGGGCGCCTTCTTTGCCGCATTCCTCCGGAAAAACCTCCTCTGCCTTGCCTGCCTTGAATACCACATTGGAAATTCCATTTTCTCTGGCATTGAGTTCCGCATCCCTGACCGCAGAGGGAATAATCTCTACCCCATATACCTTCCGGGCTTTCCGGGCAAGAAACAAGGAAATCGTTCCTGTTCCGCAGTAGAGGTCCCATACCGTTTCATTGCCGGTCAGCGAAGCATATTCCAGAGCTTTTGCGTAAAGCTTCTGTGTCTGGATCGGATTGACCTGGAAAAAGGACAATGGGGAAATCCTGAAGGTCAGGTTTCCTATAGTATCCCGGATATAAGGTTTTCCCCATAGGAGAATCACCTGATCTCCAAGAATACGGTTCCCTTTTTCCCGGTTCAGATTCAGTACAATGCTTGTCATATTCGGAACCGCGGTAAGCTGATGGATGAGTCCGGTCTGTGCAGGAAGCTTTTTCCCGTTGAGCACAAGGCATACCATAATCTCTCCGGTATAAAAGCCCTTGCGGATCAGGACATGCCGGACAAGTCCTTTTCCTGTTCCTTCGTCATAGGGAAGGATATCATAGCGTTCCATATGCTTCAGCACGATATCAAGGATTTTCTGATTCTCTTCCGTACCAATGGGGCAATCCTTTATCTCCACGAGAGAATGCGTATGTCCGGCGTAAAAGCCGGCGATCCGTCTGCCATCCCTGGACCACCCTATCGGGAACTGTTCCTTGTTCCGATAGTGCCATGGATTCTCCATCCCGATGATCGGTTCCATGAGCGCATTTTCTGATCCGCTCTCCTTTGGCGCCGTAAATTGTACTCCGCCGATTCTTTCCAGATTTCCCCGGACCTTTTCCTGCTTAAATGCCAGCTGTCTGTCATAGGAAAGGAACTGCAGCTGGCAGCCTCCACAAGGACGTGCGGCCGGGCATCTGGCGGGTACGCGGTATCCGGAGGATGTGAGTACTTCCATGAGCCGCCCGTACCCATAATTTTTTTTCAGCTTTATCATCCTGGCCTGGATTGTATCACCAATAACCGTATCCTTTACAAAAACGGTGAAGCCATCGTATTTTCCGATTCCTTCACCGTCTTTTCCAAAATCTTCAATCGTCAGAGTAACGATATCGTTTTTTTTAATCATTTTTTCCTCAACATCTTCAGAGCTATTCTTTTCATACTTCATCCGTGCGGCGAAGGTTCGATTCAAAGAATTTGTTGAAGCCCAGCCACTCCCTTCTTCCGGCGTCCGCGCCGAACAGCTCTGTGAGCATCTGCATCCTGGCGTCGGTATTATCCGCAAGGTTCAGGGCGACAGCTTCCGCCAGAGCGGGCTTCTTAGGGGAACCGTATTCCAGCTCGCCGTGGTGAGCCAGGATACAGTGGATCAGTTCATTCTCCAGAAGCTTTGGAAAGCCTTCAATACGCTCTGCCTTTTCATGAATCATCTGCGCTCCAATCACAATATGGCCGACAAGCTGTCCCGGGTCGGTATAATCATTGAGAGGAAAAGCGCTGAGCTCTACGGTCTTCCCCGCGTCATGGAGAAGAGCTGCGGTGATCAGCAGATCTCTTTTCAGCACAGGATATTGAGAAGCCAGATAATTGCACATTCTGGCAACACTGAGCGTGTGCTCCATCAACCCCCCTACAAAGCTGTGATGAATGGTCTTTGCGGCAGAATGACCCTGGAACAGCTTCAGAAAGTCCTGGTCCTCCACAAAGAAGGCTTTGAGCAGCGCAGACAGATAAGGATTCCGGATCGAAGAGATCTCCTCCATCAGTTCCCGGTTCATCTGACCGGCATCCCGGCTGGATACCGGGACATAGTCCTCCGGCTTGTATTCTCCTTTCTGCGCAATCCGCGCACGGCGGACATTAAACTGAAGGGAGCCGGAAAACAAAATGACTTCCCCGGTGATATCTACAAAATCCATGGCTTCAAAAGCAGCGATACCCTGGGAATTCGGCTCCCAGATTTTCGCATCGATCATCCCGCTCTTATCCTGGAGAATCAGGTTTTCATAAGGCTTACCGCTCCGGGTCAGGGCAGATGTTTTCTGTTTGCAAAGATAAATTCCGCTGATTCGGTCTCCTTCATGCATTTCAGCAATCAGTTTCATATAGATCTCTCTTTCTAAGGCATCCACGCCGCAGTTTATTTATCGGGAACCACTGTTTATCTCTGACTGAACAGCAGCCGGAAGACAGCAATGATTCCCGTCCTATCTTCACATATTTTCCTTTTCTTTGCAAGTCCAATCTCGTATAATATGGTTGACCCCATGCAAAAGGTAAACTATTCAAGGCTTTACCATTAAGCCGCGCGCGGCATTGCGATTACACCGTAAAGCCGTCTGCGGCAGACTTTCCGAATGTCTTAATGGTGACTTGAAATTAATCATGCAGGAACAGGTAAAAGAAAAGGTCCATTTGTTCCTCTCGGCTCCCTTAAATTTCCTCAGGAAGGATGATTTAAATATGAATAAAAAGGCTTTGAAAGCATTAGAATATGACAAAATCATCGAGAGACTGACTGAAAAAGCATCTTCCTATGCCGGCAAAGCAATCTGCCGCGAGATGCAGCCCTTGACCGATCTTGCTCAGATCCGTCTCCTGCAGACCCAGACGGCGGACGCGCTGCAGAGAATTTTCCGGAAGGGTGGGTTGTCTTTCAGCGCGGTGAGGGAGATCGGATCCAGCGTCAAAAGACTGGAGGTGGGAAGCTCTCTGAATACCACCGAGCTTCTTGGCATCTGCGCCCTTGCGGAATGTGCCGGCAGAACCAAAAACTACGGCCGCAGTGAAAGGCAGGAGGAGGCAGGCGACAGCCTGACCGTGATGTTCGATCAGCTGACTCCCCTCTCCCAGCTGAGCAGCCAGATCCGCCGCTGCATCCTCTCCGAGGACGAAATCAGCGATGATGCCAGCCCCGGTCTGAAATCCGTCCGGCGAAACCTGAAGGCCACCAGTGACCGGATCCATTCCCAGCTGACCTCCATCGTCAGCGGAAGTGCCCGTGCTTATCTGCAGGATTCCGTCATCACAATGAGAAACGGCCGTTACTGCATCCCGGTCAAGGCGGAATACAAGGCTCAGGTGCCTGGCATGATCCACGATCAGTCCTCTACAGGCGCGACTCTTTTCATCGAACCGATGGCTGTTGTCAGGCTCAATAATGATATCCGCGAGCTGGAGCTGGCAGAAAGAAAAGAAATCGAGGCGGTTCTGGCGGGTCTCAGCGAGGAAGCTGCGCAAAACCTTGATGACATCCGGATCAATTACGATGTACTCGTCCAGCTGGATGCCATCTTCGCCAGGGCTTCGCTGGCACTGGAAATGAATGCGTCCCAGCCGGTCTTTAACGCAGAGCGCAGGATCCATCTGCGGCAGGCCAGGCATCCCCTGATCGAAAAGAAAAAAGCCGTCCCCATTGATATCCGGCTGGGGGATGAGTTTGATCTTCTGATTGTGACCGGGCCAAACACCGGCGGAAAAACGGTTTCTTTAAAAACTGTAGGGCTTCTGACCCTGATGGGACAATCCGGTCTCCATATCCCCGCTCTGGACCAAAGTGAGCTTTCCGTCTTTACGGAGGTCTATGCGGATATCGGAGATGAACAGAGTATTGAGCAGTCACTCAGTACCTTCTCCTCCCATATGACAAATGTGGTTTCTTTCCTGGATAAGGCTGATGAGAACTCACTGGTTCTTTTTGATGAACTGGGAGCCGGCACCGATCCGACAGAAGGAGCGGCTCTGGCCATTGCCATCCTTTCCTACCTCCACGAGCGGGGAATACGTACCATGGCTACCACACATTACAGCGAACTGAAGCTTTATGCGCTTTCGACTCCAAATGTGGAAAATGCTTCCTGCGAATTCAATGTGGAAACACTGCGGCCGACTTACCGTCTGCTTATTGGTGTCCCCGGAAAAAGCAATGCTTTCGCCATTTCCTCAAAGCTCGGCCTGCCATCCTTCATCATCGACCGGGCAAAGGAACAGATCAGCGCCGAGGACGAATCCTTTGAAGATGTTCTGACCTCCCTTGAGGATAACCGGGTCATTGTGGAAAGAGAACGGCGTGAGCTGGAATCCGCCAAAGCCAGGGTGGAAAAGAGGGAAAAGGATCTGGCCATACAGCAGGAGAAGCTGAATGAAAGAAGTGACAGAATTCTGCGCCAGGCAAATGAAGAATCTACCCGTATCCTCCAGGAGGCAAAGGATTATGCGGATCAGACGATGAAGCTCTTTCACCGATTCCAGAAGGATCATGTGGATCTTGCCGCAGTGGAAAGGGAGAGGCAGAAGCTTCGGGACCGCATGAAAAAAACGCAGAGCGGTGCTGCCGAGCC
>CACZQU010000242.1 GCA_902783305.1 uncultured Lachnospiraceae bacterium
AGCAAAAACGGTATTCAGGCAAGTCAGCTCAATTTTGTTCCCGTAGACGCTGCCTGTGAGATCAATAAAGTAACCATCCGTAATGATTCTGAGAAGGCAAAGGATCTGCAGCTTTTCTCCTATGTGGAATTCTGCCTTTGGAATGCGGTGGATGATTCCACCAATTTTCAGAGAAATCTCAGCACCGGGGAAGTGGAAGTCCACGGCAGCGCGATCTACCACAAGACAGAGTACCGGGAAAGAAGAAACCATTACAGCTTCTTCAGCGTCAACACTCCGGTAGACGGTTTCGATACAAGCCGGGATGATTTTCTCGGTATCAGAAACAGTGCCAGGTGTCCTGACGCAGTTAAAGAAGGAAAATCCCGTCAGTCCATTGCCAGCGGATGGTTCCCCATTGCCAGTCATCAGCTTAAATTCCATCTGGCTCCCGGTGAGGAGAAGACTTTTATCTTTCTTCTCGGCTACTGTGAAAACCCGGAAGATCAGAAATATGAAGCTCCGGATGTAATCAACAAAGCACCTGCCCTTGTTCTGCAGAAGGCCTGTCAGACAGTGGAGCAGGTAGATGCCGCTTTTGCAAAGCTGGGCCAATACTGGAAAAATCTCCTCTCCCGCTATCACGTGGACAGCGCCAACGAACATGTCAACCGTATGGCTAACATATGGAACCAGTATCAGTGCATGGTAACCTTCAACTTCTCCCGTTCCGCGTCCTATTACGAAAGCGGTACCGGAAGAGGCATGGGCTTCAGGGATTCCTGCCAGGATCTTCTCGGCTTCGTCCATCTGATTCCCGAAAGGGCAAGGGAGCGTATTCTTGATATCGCGGCGACACAGTTTGAGGACGGCAGCGCATATCATCAGTATCAGCCTCTGACCAAAAAAGGAAATCTGGACATTGGCAGCGGTTTCAATGACGACCCGCTCTGGCTGATTGCCGCCGCATCTGCCTATGTCCGTGAAACCGGAGATTTTACTATCCTGGATGAACCGGTTCCCTTTGACAATACTCCTGGTACAGAGCAGCCCTTGTTCGAACATCTGACGAGATCTTTCCAGTATATCAGAACCCATCTGGGGCCCCACAAGCTTCCTCAGATCGGCCGGGCAGACTGGAATGACTGCCTGAACCTGAACTGCTTCTCCAAAACGCCTGGTGAATCCTTCCAGACAACAGGTCCTTCCGAAGGACCGATCGCGGAATCTGTCTTTATCGCCGGAATGTTTGTACGGTACGGTAAAGAATATGCCGAGCTTTGCCGCCACATCGGACGGAAGGAAATGGCCGAGGATGCTATGACCGCAGTACAGGCCATGAATCAGGCTGTGCTGGAATCCGGCTGGGACGGCAAATGGTTCCTCAGAGCCTATGACGCTTCCTCTCAGAAGGTAGGTTCCAGTGAATGTGAAGAAGGCCAGATTTACATTGAGCCTCAGGGCTTCTGCGTCATCGCCGGTATCGGTGTGGAAGAAGGTTACGCAAAACAAGCCCTCGACAGCGTAAAAGAGCGGCTGGACACCAAATATGGTATTATGATCCTTCAGCCGGCTTATACCCACTACTATCTCAATCTTGGGGAAATCTCTTCTTATCCGCCGGGATACAAAGAAAACGCCGGTATTTTCTGTCATAATAACCCATGGATTTCCATTGCGGAGACGGTAATCGGCCGGGGTGACAGAGCTTTTGAGATTTACCGCCGTACATGCCCCTCCTACATTGAAGATATCAGCGAAATTCACAGAACAGAGCCTTATGTATATTCTCAGATGATCGCGGGTGCCGATGCTGCCAGACACGGAGAAGCCAAAAACAGCTGGCTGACCGGAACCGCCTCCTGGACCTTTGTCAATCTCTCACAGGCGATTCTCGGCGTCCAGCCGACCCTGGACGGCCTGCGGATTGATCCCTGTGTCCCCAGGGATTTTGGAAACGTTGACCTTAGCCGCTCCTTCAGAGGTGTGAATTACCAGATCCATGTCGACAATCCAGGTAAGGTGGAAAAAGGAGTTCTCTATCTCGATGTAGATGGAAAGCGGGTGGAAGGAAATGTGATTCCGCCGGTACAGGACGGGAAAGAATGTAAAGTAATCGTCCATATGGGATAAAAGACAGAAAAAAAAGC
>CACZQU010000243.1 GCA_902783305.1 uncultured Lachnospiraceae bacterium
ACACTTTCCTCTTCCCCCTGATACGCGAACAGAGTAGTCCCGACGATCAACATCCCTCCACGATCTGTCAGCCATGGAGTTCCGGAAAAAGCTTCTCTTCCGATATTTTCAATGATGGAAGGCAGAACGACTTCCGTCAGGCTGCTGCAGCCCTGGAAAGCTGCCATGCCGATCGTTTTTACGTTCTCCGGAATCTCCACCCCTGTAAGCGCTGTACTATCTTTGAATGCATAATTCCCGATCTCTGTCAGGCCTGACGGAAACCCGATAGTTTGCAGGCTGGAGCAGCCCCTGAAGGAAGCTGACTCAATCACTGTCACCCCTTCAGGGATGACCACAGTTTCGAGACTGCTGCATTTATCAAACGCGCTGCTGCCGATCCTCCTTATATTCTCAGGAAAGTTAATGTTTCTCAACCCTGCGCACTTATAAAATGTTTCATCCTCTATATCTGTCACACCGGCGGGAATGTCTATATTGACGAGGCTGCTGCATTTTTCAAATGCCCCGCGTCCGATCCTGATGATACTTTCCGGCAATGTGATCGTCGTCACCTGAGAGCAGTCATAAAATGCGAATTCGCCGATTCCCGTCACATTTCCTTCAAACCTGACTTCCCGGATACTCTCTCTGCGAGAATCCCACGGCATATCACCTCCTTCATAATTCGGCATATCCCCGTTTCCGGATATTGTCAGTACTCCGTCTCCGTTCAGAGACCATGACAGCTCATCCCCGAAGGTGCCGGAAGCAACAGGGTCATTCGGTGCTGAGGCAGACATAAACTCAATAGAATTCTCATTGGCGTACCGCTCTGCATAAGAGCCGGGAGAACCGTAGAAAACAACCTTTTCCAAAACCAGTTCTTCATCCAGACCCTCGTCGTAATATTGAAATGCCCACGAGTAAATCTGGATCACACTTGCCGGAATCGTCACACTCTCCAGGTTCCTGCAATTATAAAATGCATAAGCTTCTATCGTTGTAACGCTTTCGGGAATGATTACGCTTGCCAGATTCGTACAATCGAAAAAGGTTTCTTCAGCTATTGTTGTTACTCCAAAAGGAATCGTTATCACTTCAAGCTGACTGCATCCACAGAAAGCATATCTGCCAATGCTGTTTATGTTATTTGGAAGATCGATAACACCAAGCCCCCGACAAGCGTAAAATGCGAAGTCTCCTATGCTCGTTACGCTCTCTGCAATAGTAATAGAGTCCATATCATTGCATTTATAGAAAGCGCAGTTTCCAATGCTCGTAACTCCTTCTTCAATGATGACCTTTTTGATTGGAATCATAGACCATATTGAAATGCTGCCATCATTTTCATATTCATAGTCATACATAGGTCCGGTGCCGCTGATGATCATTGTTCCGGCATCATCAAGCGCCCATGTCAGATCATCCCCGCAGGTGCCGGATGTTACTCCGGAATCTGTCGCTTCAAAACGTATGCCGTATTGGTTTGCGTATTGGTGCGCTTCGGAAATCAGAGGTCCGTAGATCGTCAGGTCCTCAGAGCAGCCGTAAAAAAGACTTATGCCGGCATCATTAGAAAAACCGGTTTTATCGGATTGTATGGTAACACTCGTAAGTCCGGCACAGTTTTCGAATGCATAGGTGTCAATATATGTTATTCCGATAGGTACCGTAATACTTGTAAGGCTGGTGCAAGTCTTAAACATGCCATTCGGGATCACGGTCATGCCCCCGGAGAGAGAGACGCTCATCAGGTTTGTACATTGGTCAAAAGCCTGACGTCCAACATCTGTCACGCTGTCCGGAATCACTATTTCCGTCAGGCTGCCACAGCAGGCAAAGGCATAATCCCCTATGCTTGATGTAGTATCCGGAATTGTTAATTCTTCAAGACGTCCGCATTGATAAAACGCATTCCTCCCGATACTGGTAATGCCGGACGGAATAGAGATTCTTTCCAGATTGATACAAAGACCGAATGCGCCGTCCCCAATGACTGTAACGCCCTCCGGGATCGTCACCCCCGTAAGAGCATGGCATTCATAAAACGCGTCCTCTCCGATTATCTGTACGTCATCGGGAATCGTGATTTCCCCTCCTTCTCCCTGGTACAGCATCAGGACACCGTTTTCAATAACAAAATCACCCTTCGCGATCTGCCAAGGAGTGTTTTTAAAAGCAGTTGACGCGATGTCGATCTCTTCCGCCAGAATCGTGACATCTGTCAAGCTTTTGCAGTCAGCAAATGCATATTCCCCTATTCCGGTAACCCCGGGCGGAATCGTCACGCTTTCAATGCTTTCACAGCCTGAAAAAGCATTCTTTCCAATATCGGTAACGTTATCCGGTATCGAAATGCCTGACAAATTGCAGCAGTTCTCAAAAGCATAACGGCCAATTCTCGTCATCGTGGACGGAAGGACAATGCTCTCCAGGTTACTGCAGCCGCTGAACGTCCATTGTTCAATACTGGCCACACCCTCCGGGATGACGACCTCGCCTTCCAGATCACAGTATGTAAAAGCCGACATGCCTATGCTGGTCACAGTAGACGGAATTGTAATTTCCTTCAAAGCGCAGCTGAAAAAAGCTTCGCCGCCTATGGATGTCACCCCCTCAGGGATCGTCACACTGGTGAGCTTTTCGCAGTATGCAAAAGCTTCTCCACCAATCACCGTCACTCCGTCCTGAAGTACAACATCCTCGATTTTTTCACAGCCATAGAATGCCGCACTTCCTACGTTCTGTACGCCTGACTCGAAGACCACGTGTCTGATACTATCAGACCTGTTCCATGGAGACTTGTCTTCAAAATCATCATAATTGGTCATTTTCCCCGTTCCACTGAAAGTCAGGGTTCCTTCCTTATCCAGCGCCCAGGACACATTGATTCCGCATGTTCCGGAAGATACAATATCTTCGCCCGATCCATTTCCTGTTTCACCGATTGACACAAACGGAATACTGTTATCTGCTGCATACCTTTCCGCATATGAGTTCGTGTATCCATAAATGGTGATGGAAGGGTATTCGCCAAATGCATTACTGTCAATAAAGGATACACTTTCAGGAATCGTCACGTCTGCCAGGTTATCGCAGAACGCAAACGAAAGGTTCCCGATCTCTTCTACGCCTTCCGGAAGGACCACGGCCAACAGTGCGTCACAATCTTCAAAAGCGCTTTCGTCAATGGTTGTCACGCTGGAGGGGATCGAAACCTCGCTCATGTATTTGCATCCGTAAAAGGCTCCCCAGCAGATTTCGGTTATGCCTTCCTCAATAATGACTTTCTTTATGGAATTGATATCTATACCAAGCTCTTCATCAATAAAATCACTCCATGTCGCCCCTGTTCCGCTGACGGTGAGGGTTCCCTCTTCATCCAGCGTCCAGGCCAAACTTCCCCAGGTTCCGCTCTCTGCAGCTGCACCAGCAGCTTCCTCAGTTGTCGTTTCCTCTTCCGGCCACCCGATTTCCCCATCTGATTCAACAGTATACTCTGAATCATTTTCAACGGACATTTCTTCGTTATCTGCCGCATTTTGCTCAGTACGGATTTCTTCCGTTCCTTCTGAGGCATTTTCAGGAGATTCAACATCCTTCCAGACTATACCGTCACCCATCTCCAATTCCGAGGCATCATCAATTTCTGTTTCCGGTATTTCATCCTTAACACCAGCTTCCTCCGTCTCTGCAATTTCATCCGCAGTCACTGCCTCTCCGGAATCCGTTAATTCTTCTGTTTCTCCTGTCGTATCTAATACAATTTCTTCATTAGGTAATCCCTCCGCATCTCCAATCTCCGCAGCGAAGACAGAGCCTGAAACAGTCTCTGCTATCAGAAAAGCGGATAATAATAGAGCCAAAAGCCGTTTACTCCTCACCATTCCCGTCATCCTCCTGTTTTGCTCAATTATAAAGTATAGTTCGTGTAATTTTAATCAAAAAACCTTTTTCATCGTACCGGCGGATCAATTAACGTTCAATATCTATATGGTTAACACTTTAATATTACTCATTAACATATTGGAATCAGGGTAAAACATACAGGAAAACGATCCTTTTCGGAGAATGCTTTCCTGTTTCAAAGTAATTTATGATGTAAATGGAATATATTCTGCGTCAGTATGTACGCGGATCCAATTTTTTGTATTTGCTCAATTTTGGTATTTGGCGCTGGAGACCGGCTGATGTCCCGGCAGCAGGAATCACACAGCCTCGATCATCACGCTCTTGTCCCGGAAGGCCATGCCGTATCGCAGGCGCGTCTCGTACCCCTCGTAGATGAGGCGGCTCTCGTATTTTTCCTTCACGAGCTGGCTCTGCGCTTCCCGCAGGGCAGCAGCCATGAAGGATTCCTTTTTCGCGTGTTTGAGCTTGTGGATCAGGCAGCGGTGTCTCGCGGGGTCGAGGATGATCAGGTCGGTGCGGCCGTAGCCGCTCTCGGTCTCGGAGAGGACGTGGTATCCCATGCCGGAAATCGAAATGTGCCGGTTGCTGCAGCTTGGGCGCGACCCCATGAAGGAGGTCTATCATATTCCGTATCCAGAGCCTGTTTGACTTAAATCTTCCCCTTTTTGTTCAGGCTTTCCGTACT
>CACZQU010000244.1 GCA_902783305.1 uncultured Lachnospiraceae bacterium
CAGACTGTGGCTGGAATTGAGAACCAGGGTCTCTTCCCCGCCGAACATGCCGGGATCCATCCCATACATATTGTACATCTTCATCATATCCTGCATCCGGCGGTTTTCCTCTGAGAGGGTGATCATAGCGGCGATTTTTTCATTTTTCAGTTTTTCTACACGAACGGTCAGCTTTTCCTTTCCAAGGCTCGACCTGAACAGTTCAGTAAGAGCTTTTACTTCCTCTTCGCCCGCTGCATCTTCCTCCTTCATCTCTTCCGTCAGATCCGCGTCGATCCTCTTGAAACGGATGCTCTGATCCTTCTGCTCAAGATGGGTAATAAACGGAGCGTCGATATTATGCTTCAGTATCACCGCGTCCCGTCCGGCTTCCCGGAAAAGGTTGATGTACTGGCTCTGCTGAACTTCATCTGTCACATAGAATAACGTCGTCTTTTCCTCATCCGTCTTTTCGTCACCGGCCTTTTCGTCAGCCTCTGCGGAGGTTTCTTTCAGACCCTCTTCCTCTTTCTGCTCTGCCTGCTTCTCTTCCCCTTCCTGATCCTCTCCTGCTGTGGTTTCCTTGCCGGATTCCCTGCATTCTTTCACAAAATCCGCAAGTGTCAGATACTTTCCGTCGAGATTTTTGAAAAGAAGGTAATCATGAAGCCGCTCAGCAAATTTTTCGTCTCTGATATAACCGAATTTGATAAAGGGACTGATATCATCCCAGTATTTCTCAAAGGCTTCCCGGTCAGTCTTGCACATACCGGTCAGCTTGTCTGCGACTTTTTTGGTAATATACTCAGAGATTTTCTGAACAAATCCGTCGTTCTGGAGAGCGGAACGGGAAACATTTAACGGCATATCCGGGCAGTCGATGACACCCTTGAGCAGGAGCAGGAATTCCGGAATGACCTCCTTGATATTATCAGCAATAAAAACCTGATTATTATAAAGCTTGATTGTCCCCTCAATCGTGTCATACTCCGTGTTGATCTTCGGGAAATAAAGAATTCCCTTGAGATTGAAGGGGTAATCCATATTCAGGTGGATCCAGAACAGAGGCTCCTTATAATCAAGAAACACCTTACGGTAAAATTCTTTGTATTCTTCGTCCGTACAGTCGTTCGGATGCTTTGTCCAAAGCGGATTGGGATCGCTGAGGGAAACCGGGCGTTTATTGATTTTCACCCTGTCTCTGGCCGGAGAGATTTCCACGGTCTCTTTTTCTCCGTTCTCGTTTTCCTTCTCCTCGGTTTTTGCTTCCTCATGGATCCGCTCGACAATGACATCATCCTCTCTGAGCTCCGATTCGTCGATTGTCTCATACTGCTGTTCCGCGTTTTCCTTGGACAGGAAAATCCTGACCGGCATAAACGAGCAGTATTTTTCGATGACCTCGCGCATACGATATTCATTCGCAAACTCGACGCTGTCATCCGCGAGGAAAATCGTGATCTGCGTCCCTACCTCAGTGCGGGATCCTTCCTGAAGTACATATTCCGTCCCTCCATCGCAGCTCCAGTGTACAGGCGCAGCGCCTTCTTTATACGAAAGTGTGTCAATATGAACCTCATCCGCTACCATAAACGCAGAATAAAAGCCAAGTCCGAAATGGCCGATCATCTGGTCCGCTGTCGTCTTGTCCTTATACTGTTCCAGAAACTGTGTTGCTCCTGAGAACGCGATCTGGGTAATGTATTCCTCCACTTCCTCTGCGGTCATGCCCAGGCCGTTGTCGATGAACTTAAGTGTCTTTTCTTCCGGATTAACGATCACCTGAATCTGCGGTTTATAATGATCAGGAAGGGTATACTCGCCCATGATATCCAGTTTTTTCAGCTTGGTAATCGCATCACACCCATTGGAAATCATTTCCCTCACAAAGATATCATGATCGGAATATAACCATTTCTTGATAATCGGAAATATATTTTCGCTGTTTATCGATAAGCTTCCATGTTTTTCTGCCATCTTTGGCGCCTCCTTTTCTCTGTATTGCTTTTTATCCCTATGACAGCATAATATAAACCGATTCTGAAGAAATGTCAAGAAAAAATCAGCACTCATTTTAATTGAGTGCTGACAGGAATTTTGTTCGTTTTTGCAGTTTTTTCTGTACCGATACCGGGATCGGAATAATCAATACTTACGATCATCCTTTTTTCTCTTCAGGAAAAAAGCCAGGATGAATGACCCTGCCGCGGCAGCCATCAGAATCAGATATTCTGCCATATTCATCCTGTCGGCCGTCAAAGCTATTTTTTCTCCTGTATTTCCTTGCGCGCTCCTGTGAGAAGCTCCTCCTGTCTTCTCCTCATCCTCCACCGCTTCCATCACATTAAACGCCACTTCTTTCTTATCTTCGTTTCCCGTCGGCTTCCAGCTCTCTCCATCATATTTCTGCTCTGCAAATATGACAGACAGTGTAAAGCCGCCGGCTTCGGAGATGCGGAAAGAAGCCTTGTAGCTGTCCTTGTCAAAAGGACGGCTTTCCAGAACCTTCCAGCCGGAGGGACAATATCGGGTATCTCCCGGAACCGGGCTGCTGTTCTCCATCCCCGCTCCATCCGCCTGAAAGGAAATCCGCGTCTGTGTCGTATATCTGGCTTTACTGTCAATTCCGGTTACTTCATTATCCTCCGGATCCGCAGCAAACGGCTCCCTGGCGAGGGCCTTTACCTGAACCGTATAGTCGGTGTCGATCAAAGCGGAATTCGTGATGTCATCCGGAAGAATGACTTTTGCATGAAGGGTAAACATCTGTTCTTTCTCGTTTTCCCGTTCATAACTGCTGCCTTGTACATTCCAGTCCACAACAGCCTCCCGGATGCCCCGGCTCGTCTCCAGTTCTACTGCTGCAGGCAGACCAAATGCCGCAGCTGATTTCTCCGTCCCGTTGGCAATCTCAACCGTTCCGGCCGGGAACCTGACAGACAAAAGCTCCGTAATATATTTTTCCACCCGGAAAATCACATTTACCGTCTGAGGATCTGCTGCGTCATCGGCATCCTCCACGATGATGAAATCTTCGTAATCACCAGCCCCCAGCCCCTCGGCAAGAGTAATCTCAAATTCCGCTTCACCGCCAGGCTCCAGGACAATATCCTCCAGTCCGTCCAGATCAACATAACCATTTTCCGAAACAGGAAGCTCAAGCTCAACCGGTACTTCCCCGTCATTAATGACAACAACCACCTTTGGCGGAATTTTCTGCGGGTCATAGCCCTCCTGTTCTGTCTCAAAAACGACGGTACCAGGATCTAAGCTGAAGCTTGCCATCCCTTCCATCATCTCATCTGCAGGCGCTGCGGCAGGATGAATCAAAAAAGCCGCTGCGGCCACAGATAAAGCTGCCCGAAAACGCCTTCCAGACATCATCATCCGCCTCTCCCCTTTCTCCACTTCGATAAACGCAAATTTGAGTCTGACCGAACCCGTCTGTTTTCTGTCTCTTTATCGTGCCAGGTCCTTTTGCTCCCAGCGGCTGATCACTTCCATAATATCTCCCGGAGAAAAAATGGAATCATCCGCACCGTTCTCTTCCAGCTCTTCAAGGTCGCGGTATCCCCACAGCACACCTACCGTAACCATACCCGCAGCCTTTCCGGTTTTCATATCCGTCCCTGAATCGCCAAAATAAATACACTCGCAGGGAAGAACGCCCATCTGCTGAGCCGCCCATAAAGCGGTATCCGGAAACGGCTTCGGGTTCATCCCCGGCTGGTTTCCTATGCATACATCAAATATTCCGGGGTACATCTTCCCGATGACTTCGACGGTCTGCTCATGTGGTTTATTGGAACAGACCGCCAGCTTCATCCCCATTTCCTTTAAAGCGGCCAGGGCCTCCCGGATCTCCGGAAAATAGTCGACCTTATAAAGCGGCGCTTTTTCAAAATACTGAAGGTAAAGGGGATACGCTGTCTCAAAATGCTTCAGCTCCTTATCGCCTGCATCCTTAAGAACCCTCTCCACCAGTGCTCTTGCGCCATCTCCGCAATAATAGCGGAAATTGTCCACCGGAAGCTCCGGCAGCTCCAGCTCACGAAGCATCTGATTCGCAGCCGAAGCCATGGAATCCAAAGTATACAATAGCGTACCATCCAAATCAAACAAACAGCCTTTTATCATAAATGTATTATCATGTCCTCCATAAAAAAACGGATCGCTGCCCATTACGTCCTGTCTCTCTGATTTCCGGGTAACGATTGCGTCACATACGTCAATCAGAACCATAATCCCGGCTATTATATCATCCCCAGATCAATCCCGTGTAATCTCGTTTCATAAGCCAGACGGGAAACCGGAAGCCCTACCACATTGCTGTAATCCCCTCTGATTCCTTTTACATTCGCCATCCAAAGACCCTGAATCGCATAGGCTCCCGCTTTGTCAAGGGGTTCGCCGGAAGCAGCATATCTGCGGATCCTCTCCTCCTCTACCGGATAGAATTCAACCTGAGTACACTCGCTGAACGACAGTCTTCTGAACTCCTCCCCTTCCCGTTCCCGGATCAGAAGACAGACACCAGTATATACCTGATGCCATCTTCCCTGCAGTGTAGTCAGCATCCTGACCGCGTCCTCGGCATCCCGTGGTTTTCCCAGAATGCATCCATCACGCGCAACGATGGTATCCGCTGCAAGAATGATCCCTGTCCATGCCGCAGGCTTTCCGGAGTTCTTCTCCAGTTTTTTTCGCACTGCCTCTGCCTTGTCCCTGGCCAGATCCGTAACGACAGCAGCCGGCTCTGTCTGGTCCGTGCGCTCGTCCGTGTCTGCCGTAACGACGGTAAACGTTACCCCAGCCTTCTTCAAAAGCTCTGCCCTTCGGGGTGAAGCTGAAGCGAGTATGATCCTTCCCATTTTCTGTATTCTCCTTTCTTCCCGGTAAAGAGCCGTCATCAACAGCTCATCCCTACTGTCGTTCTTCACCAGTAATCATACAGCAGCTCTCAGGGAGGTTCTCAGGATTGAGATCCAGCGGAGCCGTCCTGAGCGCTTCCCTGAAAATACCCAGAAAAAGCCCTGCCGGTAGAAAAAAGAATCTGTCTCTTCCGGCAGGGCTTTTTTTATGATTTCTGCTTCATATACGTAAAGCGAAAAACCTGTTCGTCAGATGCAACTGTTGCCAGTGCTTCAGGTCTCTTCACGGTTACCGTCATTCTTGTTTTTCCGCGATATCATTGTCCGTTTTTCCTATACTGAAACGGATGGCAAGGATGACCACCAGAAGAATTGCCAGTCCGCAGGGCAGCGCTATCACCGTGGTTTTTGTCACACCGGCAATAATATATGTGATAAATGAGATCGCTGCACATAATACCGCGTAAGGAAGCTGAGTTTCCACGTGGTTGACATGATCACATTGTGCACCGGCCGAGGCCATAATGGTAGTATCGGAAATCGGAGAGCAGTGATCGCCGCATACCGCGCCTGCCATACATGCCGACACGGAAATAATCGTAAGAGGATTGCTCGTATCCGGAAAGACAGCGAGAGCTATCGGGATCAGAATCCCGAAGGTTCCCCAGGAGGTTCCGGTTGCAAAAGCCATAAAGCAGGCAACGACAAAGATGATTGCAGGCAGAAGGCTTTCAAGGTTTCCGGAAGCCGCTCCCATTGCATTTGCCACAAATTCCTTTGCTCCAAGGCTGTCCGTCATTCCTTTGAGGGTCCAGGCCATGGTAAGGATCAGGATCGCCGGTACCATTGCCTTGAATCCATCCGGTATACAATTCATACAGTCTTTAAAGCTGAGCACCTTCCGGATCTGATAAACCAGGATGGTAATCAGAAGGCCGAAAAAGCTGCCTACCGCCAGACCTACAGAAGCATCCGAATTCGAGAAGGCTGTGATGAAATCCTCACCGCTGAAAAAGCCGCCGGTATAAATCATTCCGATAACACAGCATACAATCAGAGACAAAATCGGGATCAGCAGATCGAGAACGGTTCCATTGGGATTCGGCGTTTCATCCTCCGCGTTGGAATACGGTCGTCCCTCTGTTGTATAAATATCACCCTTCAGCGCATTCTTCTCGTGGACAGCCATGGAGCCAAAATCTGTCTTCAGAACCGTCATCAGGATCATCATGCCAATCGTAAGCAATGCATAGTAATTATATGGGATCGCCCGGATGAAAAGGGAAAAACCATCCTCACCCTCAACAAATCCGCTCACCGCGGCAGCCCACGAAGAGATCGGAGCAATAATGCAGACCGGAGCTGCAGTAGCATCAATCAGATAAGCCAGCTTTGCCCGGGAGACATTGTGCTTGTCCGTGACAGGGCGCATGACGCTTCCCACCGTCAGACAGTTGAAATAATCGTCGATAAAGATCAGAATGCCCAGAAGCACTGTGCACAGCTGCGCGCCTACACGGGACCGGATATGGGTACCCGCCCAGCGTCCGAACGCGGCAGAGCCTCCTGCCCGGTTCATCAGCGCAACCATCGTTCCCAGAATCACAAGAAAGATCAGAATTCCCATATTATAGGAATCCGTCAGGGAAGCAATAAAGCCATCCGTGAAAATGTGATGAATCGTACCCTGGAAACTTGCTCCCGAATAGAAAAGACCGCCGACAAGAATTCCGATAAAAAGCGAACTGTACACTTCCTTCGTAATCAGAGCAAGCACAATTGCGATCACAGACGGCAAAAGTGCCCAGAACGTGGCATATACCGCCGGATGGGAGACTTCCTCCTCAGCCGCTGATATAAGCGTCGGAAAGCAAAACATCGTCAGCATACTGACAAGAACCCCGGGAAGAACAACCCCGAAAAACCGATTCCTTCTTTTCATATTCTCTCCTCATCTATAAACGCATTACTATTCAGCCGTCTCTCCCTTCATTCCAAATTCGCGCCTGTCGGCGCTTTTCCGCCCCGCTTCGCGTGGCTAAATTTGTCATGA
>CACZQU010000245.1 GCA_902783305.1 uncultured Lachnospiraceae bacterium
CGAATCACAATAAGGTGTTTTCACTCCATCGACACGGCATCCATTGCAATTGATCATTTCCGGAGTAATGTCCACACCATTCAGTTCTGACCATTCTCCAGCAACTTTTACACGCAAATCATCATCATTATGAATTGTTGCAAGTCGGGCCTCACATTCCTCGCAGTCCAGTCCGCAATAAGCAATGTAGTCCTTCATATTATTTTTCTCTCCTTATATACTACCTTCCTGTCATGTCAAACCCATAATCAGGAAATTTCAAAGCTTTCTAATTCAATGTATCCCTCGTCTAAGCTCCATATGTGTTAATAAAATGCCAACTGAATGTTTCTGCCCATGCCACCGCTTCATCCGTTTTCTCAGGCTCCCGGTCACACAGGTGAATCAGAGCGGAAATTGGCGCAGTGTATGCAAAGGCAAGCATCTTAGGATCATCCTTCCGGAGCAGTCCCTTTTCCATCATGCCTGTAAATATCCGCGTAAACATTTCTGTAAGACCGGTAAGGAAGTGTTTTGTTGCCAGTTCCCGCGCACGTACATCCCGGAACTGCTCAAGTGTCAGCACCTTACGCGTCATGATGATCTTCTCATCATGAACGGTGATATTCACCATATGCATGGTCAGCCGGGTTAGCTCCTCCAAAGAATCCGGCACAGGCGGCAAGTGTTCAGGCGAACCAAAATGTTCCTCATAATAGGAAATCATCTGGTCCAGGAGTGCATTCCAGATTGCTTCCTTGCTCTCATAATGTTTATAGACTCCGGACTTGACTAACCCGAGTGATGCACTTAGTTCACGTATATTTGTCCCAGCATAGCCGTTCTGTGAAAACATCTCCAGTGCAGAATCAAGTATTTTTTCTTTTGTGTCTTTTGCCATAAACCCCTCTCTAAAAGTATAGTGACCTATCGTTCACCACTATACTAGTGAACGATAGGTCACTTGTCAAGGCCTTTTTTCAGACTGGTGTTTACTTCTGCACTCCTTTTCTGCTCTTCATTTCAACTTCTCCGCCCATTCAACCTCTTTAAATCCAGTCAGCACGAAGTCGTCTCCGACCAACAGCGGACGCTTAACCAGCATCCCGTTCGTGGCCAACAGCGCCAGCTGCTCGTCTTCGCTCATGTCCGGCAGTTTCTTCGACAAACCCATTTCCCGATAAGGGATACCACTTGTGTTCCAGAATCGCTTCAAGGGAAGACCGCTGATGGTGTAGTATTCCCGCAGTGTTTTTTCGTCGGGATGATCCGCCTTGATATCGATGACCTCATGTTCGATTCCTTTTTCATCCAGCCACTTCAGAGCCTTTTTACAAGTGGTACACCTGCTGTAGCAATAAACTTTAATCATGTTCTTCCTCCAAATACTGCACAGTCTTTCCGGCTGCCAACGAGTACTTATTATACGACCGTCTTATTCACGATCTGCTTCCGCATTTATGTGTTCCAACTTTCGCTTTTTATTACAAAAACTATAATCTATGATTATTGTGTTGGCAAGCACACATTGATTGATACTACAACGCCCTCACGCTCTTTGAAGTGGTAAGAATTTTTTGGACACAATAATTGTTTTCTGAACATACAAAATAGATGTTTTGTCACGATGGACGACACCTTTGACATCGCTCCAGGAATCGCTGGTCAACAAAAGAAACAGAATCTGTGTGTACACGATTTGACGGTGACATCAGGCCTGGAAGAAGCGATCTAGGCGGCAGGCGCCAGGTCATCATCATTTTCTATATACTTGAAGAAAAATTCATTGGCCAGCTCATCGATCCTCCCGGACTTTTTTTCCTTCTGCAGGAATTCATTCACGTAGTCCAGCAAATCTTCCGATCCTTTCGGCATAAGCATTCCAATCTGCCCATTTGTAAAGGGTTCATAGATCAGCGGTGCGGCAAGACGGTCATCCTGTCCGACATAATACCCGGCTTCCACGATCTCTGTGATCATAAGATCTGCTTCGCCAGAGGCAACCAGTCCAGGGATCTCCTTTCATAATCTGCTTCCTCCCTTTGATTCATGAAGCTGCCAGGGATCTGAGGAAATCCCCTTCAGATGGGTTTTCTCAATTTCCGTTTTATATCCCTGGGGTTATCTTCTTTTCTTTTTCACTGAACCTCATCAGCATCGTCGCGACCTGAGCTCTCGTGGCGTCACTTTTCGGACTGAGTTCTTTATCATTCAATCCATTGATAACACCGTTCACGACCATCCAGTGCATCGCTTCATTCGCCCACCCGGATATCTGATCTGAATCTTCATAATCCAGCGGGAATGCCCATGCACCATGGAATCCTTTGCCTTTCGCCTGAGCAGACCGATAAAGAATGGTCGCAAGCTGCTCGCGGGTGACGTTTTTATTCGTTCCAAAGGTTTCCTCGTTGTAGCCAGTGACAATACCAGTTGAAGCCGCCCATCTGATCGCCTCTGTGTACCATTGACCTTTATAAACATCCTTAAACGACATCTGGTAATCTACAATCGGGGCGCCTTCCATTCTCCAAAGCATCGTCACAAGCATGGCTCGTGTGGTCGGTGTCATCGGCTCGAAGGTGGTTTTGTCAGTGCCATACATGATAGCCTTCTGAAGCGCCCAGTGAACTCCGTCGTGATACCAGGCATTTTTGTTTGAATCCGTGAACGGTGTGATTGGACAGGAGTCGTCTCTTGGGCAGTCTTGTACCGAAGCCTTTATCGTCAGTTCCACATCAGAAAAATTACTGGCGTAGTCTGTCATGAAATCCCCGTTATACTGCTCACTGAACAGCTTTAAGGTGTATTCGCCATACTCCAACTCATCCGGCAGTTTTATGCTGACCTCTCCATCCGCCTTATCCGGCTGTGAGAGTCTGCCATAATAGAGCGGACTATCGTTCTCATCCACTAACATGGCGGAGATGTATTCGTTTGGAGTTGTTTCATTGCCGACTGTTGCATTTTTATAATTCAATTTAACCTTACTGCCAGGATTGCCTGTGACTGACTTCTCTGTTACAGTAAATTCGCGGGAGCTGTCCAGAAGGGTTAGTTTCCAATCATTTCCGGTGTAGTCGGTAACGGGTTCCAGAGCTCCATCGCCAGTTTTACCGCCTTCGGCAGCAGATGTGAAGAGGACAGAGTCCAGATTGAGATTAAAAGCGGGGCGAACGCCAATACAGGCTTCAACAGGGAATCCTCCTACACCCCCACTCCCGTTCACGTAGACAATATAAGAAGGATAGTCTTTTATTGGCGAACGTAGCCACCAATAACTCTCTGCACTATTCCAATGAGATGAATCCTGATCAACAATGCGCAATTTGCCATCCACATTTTTTGCCTCATCAATGGAAAGCGGCCACATAAGAGCATTTTCAACTGGATCACCGTTTATATCACTAATCATTTTTTTCTTAACAGCTTTCTCTTCCTGATTCGTGAGATTATTCGCAAAGTCTTCAATCTTTCCATAAATCTCACTGTCTTTATAATAAGTATCACTACCAAATGGAGTAGTACTCATCGCCCCGCCTGCCAACAGTGTCGCAGTTCCGCTTTCACTTGCTACTTCTTCACCATCGTAACCGATAACATACCAGGAATACGGAGTTGACACATCATCAACATCCACATGATGACCGAACCACACCTTAGCAGCCTTTTCAGTATTACAACCAATCTCCAGATTCGCCGCTACAACATCATTCAAATAGTTGATCGCTTTAATTGTGTCAGTATCCGATGTATTTTCAATGTTAACAGTTATCCATTTTTTTGCTGAGTCAATATGTTCTATATCTCCTTTTACCTTAAACCAAACATAATAGGTTCCAGGATATTTTTTTGAAGGTATTTTAATACTGAATTTATTATCCTCCGGTTTTTTATCTGCACTCTTACTTACTGCGTATAGCAACGTTCCTCCTTCTGCTTTTCCTGGATACTTAAGGAGTACCTGTTCTGTTCCGTTATATACCAGATCAGCCGCAACCGGATCAGAAGCCACTACCCCCAATCCATCATATTGAGAATTATCTCCAAACGGAATAAAATGCGATAATAATTCTTCGATACAAAACTCTCCTGTCTTTTGAAATAGTCCAAATGTGTATAAATCTATCTTTTGCAGCGTCCCTATTTCAGTATTATCTACCGACGAATGATCCGATAAATAGTTTCCATAATCGACAAGTTTATAATAATCTAAAAGCCATTCGTAATAGCAACAAATAGTGAAGAATGCCTTTGTCGCTGAAGAGACCTGACTTTTATCAAGATCCGGATATTCTGATGAGTTTTTATAATTTTTTTCATAATTATTAATCTCATCAAAACAGTTTTCTATTCCGGCTGCTTTGAAAAAATCTGCTGTTTTTTCTACTCCGTCCGCATATTCGAAGAGTGCCTGCATTACCATTTTTACATTATTCTTGTCAATCGCATCCTGAGCTAACTCTCTGGCATTATTACAATCAAATTCTAATCCTGTTTCCCACTCCATAATATTGTTAAATCCTAATTCATTTGAAGCGTCAATCCATGTTTTTGCATAAATATTTTTTGCAGAATCTACAGGATCTCCCGTGTATGTAGCTAAAGATAATACGATTGAAGCCACTTCATCTTCATCAATACTAAATGGAAGATCATCTGCTTTTCCCAAGTAATAATCAGAAACAGCCTCAGCGACATCATTTATATTGTCAGATAAAGAGTTCAATCTGTTCTTTATCTGATTGAGCTTTTCTAAATCTTCGGGATTAAGGCTATTATCTATGGTATTAAGCATAGTATCTACATTGATAGACAAATCACCTACCGTGGATTGAAGCTCGGTATATTTAGAAGTCTTAACATTAGAAGCAGAGCCTGTCGTCTGAGCAGATCCGTCAGGGTCAGAATTCCCTGATGCTATTGCACTATTTTGATAATAAGTATTGGGAAGTAATTTATAGTATGGCAATAATTCTTCGTTAACAACTTTATACGCTTCTTTCACATCTTCAAAGGTGTATAGATCAATCTTCTGTAAAACCGCTTTTTCTTCTGACGTTCCAGACCAATGATCTGTTAAATAATTCCTGTAGTCGGTGAGCTTATAATAATCTAAAAGCCACTCGTAATAAAAACAGATTTTTGAGAACGATTCTGATGCGGAAGAAATCTGACTCTCATTATATCTTTGATATAATGACGGATCTTTATATTTTTCATCATATTGATTAATTTCACTATAAGCAGTTGTCAATCCGATGGCTTCAAAGTTTTTCCCAAATGTCTCTACTGCATCAGCATATTCGAGTAGGGCTCTTTCTGCTGATTTTATATTTATGTTTTCAAAGGAATTCCTGGAATCACTGATAGAAGCATTACAGTCAGCTGCAATTACAGTAATATTTCTTTCTGCTGCACTACGATCTCCCATTTCATCAGCTAATTTCAATACTTTTAAATCTACTTCATTTTCATCTATACTAAATGAGAGATCATCAGCTTTTCCCGAGTAGTAATCAGAAACAGCCCCTGTTACATCTTCCAGATTGTCCGATAAAACATCCAGCCTGCTCTTTACCTGATTGAGATTTTTCGCAACCTCAGTATCATGACCTTCTATATTCATTAGAATACTAAGCATAATGCCAACATTGCCTGAGAAATCATCTACCGTAGTTTTAAGATCGGTATATTTTCTGATATGATAAAGATCACTTTCTATACCAGATACTCCAGGATTTCCTCCTTCCGCCCAGGTCGTTACCATCCCAGTCGGCAGCATCATGACTACCATGAAGACCGTCATCAGTATACTTAGGATTTGTTTCCGTCTTTTCATGTCCTCCTCCTTCACTGCTCTATCCATTCCCTAATTATCAAAAAAACAGCTTTCCATCATCCCAAGTATATAACAGGCGTCCATTGATCCACATCACCCCTATGAGTGGTTTTTGGAGAAAAAACCGGA
>CACZQU010000246.1 GCA_902783305.1 uncultured Lachnospiraceae bacterium
CTGCTGGGCTACGATTCCATCAATCCCGAGATCGTACGGCTTGCAGGCTCTTCGACGGCGGATGAGGCTTTTCCCCAGGCCAGGGCGGCTCTCTTGTCCATTATCCTGGCCATGTTTACGATACTCCTTCTGACGGTTCTCTCCTCCTATGAACGGAAGGGACATTACCTCTCTGTCTCGAAAACCAAAGCCAGGCTTCAGAAACAGAAAATTGTCAACCCGGTGTTCAACGTGCTGGCGCATATCTATGCCTATGTTCTGTTTATCATCTATATGACACCGGTGGTGATGATTGTCATCTTTTCCTTCCAGACCTATGGGGCCATCCGCAGGAAAAAGATCGATCTGTCCGCCTGGACCTTGCTGAATTTCTTCGGAGAGGCCAATTATGAATATATGACCAACCGGGGAAAGATAAAGGTCCGCGAAGGAGCAATCTCCGGTGTTTTCTCCAACAGTGCCACACTGGGAGGAATCCGGCTCAGCCTGATTCTCTCGGTACTGGCAGCGGCGCTGGCCTGCGTGATCGTTGTCGTGGCTTGCAATTATATTTTCAAAAAGGGACATCACAAAAGAGGAATCGCCCTGGAATATGCTCTTCTTTTCCCCTGGCTGCTTCCTACGATCCTGATCTGCTACTCTTACCGTACCTTTTTCAACGCGGAAACGGTCTGGTATGTGGGAAACCAGAATCTTTATTACGCACAGCGTGTACGTATCCTGATTGTCCTGGCTTATACGGTCACCAAGCTTCCGTTCTCGCTGAGGATGATCAAGGCCTCGTTTTATTCCATTGATGAGGAACTGGAGGATGCCGCCCGCAATCTGGGGTCGTCACCGCTTCGTACCTTCCTGCAGGTAAAGCTGCCCATCATTCTGCCCAGCGTACTCGCCGTCTTTGCCCTGAATTTCAACGCGCTCTTCACCGAGTACGATATGTCCGCCACCTTTGCCAGCTCCTACGGCACGACGTATGCCATGGTGATCCAGGCGATGTGCCGCGAGGAAGGACTGTATGGGTACAATATCAATGCCAGCGGACGACGCTGTGCCTCCACCGTTTTTATCATGCTGGTATCGGGCGTGATCCTTTATCTGGTATACGGAGTCGGATCCAGGGACCTGGTCGAACGCCTGGAGCTGAAGAAAAAGCGGAAAATGCGGTGGAAGGCCATTACTGCGCGGCTGAAGAGGAAAGGACGTGAACAAAATAATTAATGGCTCGTAACCATGAACGGTTACTATTCACGGCCACTCCACAACATTCGGAGTTCCCGCCCTTCGGGCTCTCAAAGGCGCTGCGCGCCTGAATTCCTCATGTTGCGGAGTGACAGCTTTCGCTGTCAGTCCGGGTATGAGACCGGATTCTTACGCGCAAGCACGACAAATCCGGTCTCATACCCGGACTGGCCGTGAATAGTAACATGAACGGGAAAAAATCCAGGGTGCATGCTGTAGCTCTGGACAATAAGAAGACTTCTATATTATAATGAAAACACGATAAATTATCGAAAACGATCTGATCTACCCGGAAACGTGTGCTGGTGACGGAAATAAAAGGAGGATGATTGCAATGAGCGAATGGAAAAACCTTGACACCCTGGCAGCTTATGACAAGCTTCTTGCGCTGAAGGATCATGTCAATATTGCCGAGGCGATGGCCGGTGAAAACGGTGCAAAGCGTGTGGCAGAATACTCTGTTCCGATAGCGGCCGGGCTGAATTACAATTTTGCCGCCAAGGCGGTTGACGGCGATGTGCTTGCCGTTCTGGCCGAGCTGGCCCAGGAGGCACAGCTTACGGAGAAATACGAGGAGCTCTATGACGGAGCGGTAATCAATACCGGAGAGAAACGTCTGGTTCTCCATCAGCTCTGCCGGGGACAGCTTGGCAAGGATGTCATAGCGGACGGGGTCAATAAGAGAGAGTTTTACGTTGCCCAGCAGAAAAAGGCGGCGGAATTTGCGGCGAAGGTTCACTCCGGCCTCATCACCAATGCTGCAGGAGAGAAATTTACGACCGTCGTACAGATCGGTATCGGCGGCAGCGACCTGGGTCCAAGGGCGATTTATCTTGCCCTGGAGAACTGGGCGAGAGCGACGGGCAATCTCCATATGGAAGCCAGGTTTATCAGCAACGTAGACCCTGACGATGCCGCATCTGTCCTGAAGACGATTGATATCCCCCACTCCCTGTTTATCGTCGTCTCCAAATCCGGCACAACGCTGGAGACGCTGACCAATGAGTCCTTTGTCAAAAACGCTCTGAAGGAAGCCGGGGTTGACCCGTCGAAGCATATGCTTGCCGTGACCAGCGAGACCTCTCCGCTGGCTTCCAGCAGTGATTACCTGGAAGCATTCTTTATGGACGATTATATCGGCGGCAGGTATTCCTCATCCTCCTGCGTAGGCGGGGCGATTCTTTCCCTTGCCTTCGGCGCGGATATCTTCGCCCGCTTCCTGGACGGAGCGGCAGCAGCTGACGCGGCGGCGAAGGAAAAGGATATCCTCAAAAATGCCGCGATGCTGGATGCTCTGATCGGTGTTTATGAGAGAAACGTGCTGGGATATCCCTCCACCGCGGTGCTTCCCTATTCCCAGGCATTAAACCGCTTCCCGGCCCATCTGCAGCAGCTGGATATGGAGTCGAACGGAAAATCGGTCAACCGCTTCGGAGAACCGGTCAGCTATGTGACAGGTCCGGTCATCTTCGGCGAGCCCGGCACCAACGGGCAGCATTCCTTCTATCAGCTTCTGCACCAGGGAACCAATATTGTCCCGCTGCAGTTTGTGGGCTTCAAGAAGAGCCAGGCGGGCATGGATGTGGATATCCAGGGCAGCACCAGCCAGCAGAAGCTTTGCGCAAACGTCGTGGCGCAGATCATGGCCTTTGCCTGCGGCAAAAAGGATGAAAATCCGAACAAGAACTTTGAGGGAGGACGCCCCTCCAGCATCATCACCGGCGATCAGCTGACGCCGGAAGCTCTCGGCGCGCTGCTTGCGCATTTTGAGAACAAGGTTATGTTCCAGGGCTTCCTCTGGAATCTCAACAGCTTTGATCA
>CACZQU010000247.1 GCA_902783305.1 uncultured Lachnospiraceae bacterium
CTCGAGAGCTTCCAGAAAGGCATCTCCAACGGCTACGATGCACAGGTCAAAATCGGAAATGCCAAGTGTATCCAGAAATTCCTTCTCCGAAACGGAGCAGATGCCGTAGTATTCCCGGAGCGGCAGCTGGCAAACTGGACAGCCATCCGGTACACCTCAGACAACATCGAGAATTATATCGAGGTGTCTGATGGCTACGCCATCTATGAAGTCAGGACTCCCGCGCAATGGGATAACAGGAAAATCAGTGAGATCGATGTGAGGAAGCGATACGGACTGAATATCCTTGGGATCCGGAACGGCAGCATGAATATGAATATTACCCATGAAACGGTATTGCATAAAGAAGACACCATGCTGGTACTCGGAAAGAACAAGGAATTATCCAGATTCTTCCGTCTATAACCGATACAGTTTCTGCCGGAAAAGAAGATCGTCAGTTACTGTATCGTAAAAGTGGAATACCATTCCCGGCCAGAACGACAGGTTACGGATACTGTCTGCTGACTGACCGGACATCATCACATCACAGTAGTGAGTGAATACAGGAGAGGGGGAAATCTTATGCTGCAGTTATTATCCAATCTGCTGCTGATTGCCGGTGTGATTTTTTGTGCGTTTGTGGTCAGATTTTTTATCGAAAAGGTCTTTCATATGATAGAATACAGTCTGGACGAATCGATAGACGAAGAATCGAAGGGTATTTTCTGGGCACGGACACTTCCCTACGCGGATGATGCCTCAGATGACCTCCTGATGGAAGATGTCCCGGAGGAAACGATTGACCTGCAGACAGACACAATCAGCGAAAGAAAGAAGGCGGTGGATGATGAAAACAGAAGTCAGCGTTCTCATATGCCTTTCCGGTTCCCCCAGCAATCAAAAGGTTATCCGGAGCGCGGCAAGGTTTGCCCGGGGCAATCACAGATCTCTGACGGCGTTATATGTCGATAACGGAAAAGCCAGCCGCAAAAACAGTTTTCTCCAGAGCAATATGAACCTTGCCAGAAGTCTGGGCGCTTCCATCGAGATCGTCAGCCACCGGGATGTCCTGACCGCCGTCATGGAATATGCGCAGGAGCTGGCTGTCACAGATCTTTTCATCGGTTACAGCGGACCTTCCGGGAAAAGTGCCCGGCACAGACTGGCGGTGTACAGACTTGTCCACAATCTTCCGGATGTGGATATCCACATCATCCCGGACGGGTCCGTTCATCTGCGGCCTTCAGAGCTGGAAGAGACGGGACATTACCGCTTTATCTGGAAGGATCTTCTGACCATGATCGTTATTATGGCCGCAGCCACCTTCCTTTCGATTCTCGTCGACCATTCACAGTTCAGCAACAGCAACATTATTACCATCTATATTCTGGCTGTCCTGATCACGGCAGTCATGACGGCGGAAAGAATCTACGGAATTATCGCGGCGGTTCTTTATATCCTTTTGTTCAACTTTCTTTTCATCGAGCCGCGGTTCTCTTTCCTGGTTTATGATCCTTACTATATGGTGACATACTTTGTGTCCGTCATCGCTGCCGTGATCACCGGAAACATCTCCTCCCGGATGAAGCAGATTTCCATGCGGGAGCGAATGAATGCCTACCAGGCCCAGATCCTGCTGAACGCCTCCGAACAGCTCCAGCGGGCCAACAGTGAGACGCAGATCGTACAGATTACTACGGATCAGCTATGCCAGCTGTTGCGGACGAAGGCTGTCTTTTTCCCATATCAGTCTGTCGATGCAGAGACAATGCCGGCCGATGACAGCAAGCCTTCATCTGCGCTGATCTCCTGTCCTGAACTGTCCGAAACCGACCGGGAAGCCGTGGAATGGACGATACGGCACGGTCAGCGCTCAGGCTGGAGAACCATGCAGTATCCGGACGCATCCTACCAGTTTCTTGCCATCAGGATCGGCAAGGAAATCTATGGTGTGGTTGGAGTGGCCGCAAGACAAAGAGAGTTTTCGGGATTTGAGGAAAACATCCTTCTCTCTCTGATCAGCGAATGCACCCTGTCCCTGGAGAGCGAACGTAACCGGAAAGAACGGGAAGCCGCCCAGATCATAGCCGAAAATGAACGTTTCCGTTCCAAGCTCCTTCGTTCCATTTCCCATGATCTGCGCACTCCACTTACTTCAATTTCCGGAAATGCCGTAAACCTTCTGGAGCACGGACAGGAATTCAGTGACGAAGAAAAACGAGCCATTTATATGGATGTCTACAAGGATTCCGTCTGGCTCATCGAGCTGGTGGAAAATCTGCTCTCCATCACCAGGCTGGAAAGCATGGTGGACATTCATCCGGTTGCGGAGGTTGTTGCGGATGTGCTGCAGGCAGCTGTGGATAATTTCGGCAGACGAAGAGGAAATCATGAAATACTGCTGGAGACGGACAATGAATGTCTGGTTGCCTTGATGGATGTCCCGCTGATTCTGCAGGTTCTGGGCAATCTGATCTCCAATGCCGTCAAGCATACCCCTGAGCATACAGCCATCCGTATCCGCAACTGGAAGCAGGGCAGCCAGGTCATGGTCAGTGTAGCCGACAACGGACCGGGCATACCTGATGAGGATAAGCCCCGCATTTTTGATCTGTTCTATACCGGAAACCGGACTTCCGCCGACAGCAGCAGATGTCTTGGACTTGGGTTGAGCCTGTGCAGATCTATCCTGAAAGCCCACGGTCAGACCATATATGTTGAGGACAATACGCCCCATGGCGCGGTATTTGTCTTCAGTCTGGCGCTGGTCGAAGCAATATAGAAGAGATGATTCAGTAGCATACCGATAAAAGATACCCATGGAGAAGACATGAGGATGAATACAAACGCTGCAGGAAAACCGAAAAATACCGTCTCACAGGATTTTCTGATACTGATCGTGGAGGATGATCCCTCGATCCGGAATCTTATCACCGCAACACTGAAAATCCATAACTACGCATGGGCAAAAGCGGCAACTGCCAGGGAAGCAATCATGCTGTCCATTTCCCTGAAACCACAGCTCGTCCTGCTGGATCTGGGACTGCCGGATATGGACGGAATAGAGGTGATCCGGAACATCCGCTCCTGGTCAAACCTTCCCATAATTGTCATCAGCGCAAGAGGCAGTGACTCTGACAAAATCAGCGCCCTGGATGAGGGAGCCGATGATTATCTCACAAAACCTTTTTCCACAGACGAGCTGCTGGCGCGTATCCGCGTCACCCAGAGAAGGCTCTCATCCATGCAGGATCACAGAACCGACTCAAATATCTTTATCAACGGAGAGCTTACCATCATCTTTGACGCAGCCGAGGTCCTGGCAGGCAGCCAGAAAATCCACCTGACAGCGACAGAGTACAAGCTTCTCAAGCTCTTGTCATTGAATGTCGGTAAAGTACTCACCTACGCCATGATCATCAAAGAGATCTGGGGCGGTAATGTGGAAATGGACATTGTATCCTTGCGTGTCCACATGGCATCTCTTCGGAAAAAGCTTGGAGATTCCTCCCGGCAGGAGCCCTTTATCCGGACCCATGTCGGTATCGGCTACAGCATGACCCGGTTCTGAAGCGGATCAGGATACAATGGGCTGTAACTTTTCAGAATATTGAATTTTCTATTCCGTGTCGCTGAATTGAGATGATCATTTCTTTGGATTTTACCTTATGGACGGAGCCCGTCATCTTCTGTTACAGAAACCACTCATTTCTCGGATTTCTCAGGTTTCCCGGGTTTTTCTGCAGAACAACACCTGCAGACGGGCTCTCCTCCTTTTTCAGGTTTCCTTCTGATAATTTTCTGAGTCGCAGATTCAATTCTGCTTAACCAATTCTTTTTAAATATCACATATTTTTGAATTTATTTATTTAATTCAATCAGTTCTTCAGCCATTTCATTATTTTTCCATCAGAATGCGCGACTTTTCTTATGCCTGAATTCAGTTATTTTGAATAATTCATCTTTTTTCTCTTGCCTTTTCCCGAAATCCTCTTTATAATTAAAGCCTCTAATGAAAAGGAGGCGAATTGCATGGCCGCTATAATTCCATCCGGCAGTACGCCGGAGAACAATCAGAATCTGGGGCAGATCATTTCTTCCAACCTGAAAAAGCTGATTGCCCAGAAAAAGACAACGCAGAAAGAACTGGCAGATAAACTCGGTGTGGCCGCTGCCTCTATGACTGACTACTGTAAAGGCCGAAGAGTTCCGGGCGCAGAGTTCTTTGTCTCTTTAAAAAATCTGTACGATATTTCGATTGACGACTTTCTGACGAAAAGCATCAATCCCACTTCTTCTGCGGTTTCTTCCAGAGATTCGATATTTGACAGAAGCATGCTGGAAACCTACCAGAAATATTGCGGAACATATTATGTCTACTATTTTGATACCAGCAAATACAAAGGACGTGACACTCAGCCGCCCAAAGACTCTCTGATCTATGGTGTACTTTTCATTTATGAAAATCCCACATCACTGGAGGTTCCGGAATTCAGCTGTGCTGCCATCCTTGGAATAAAAGAAAGAGCTGATGCCGCAGGAGTACGAAAAGCACTGGACAGTATGAGTGAGCCGGAAAAAAAGGTGGATTACATCTCCTCCAGCTATGAAAGCACCGCATATTTTGGTGATTTTGAGCTCTCCGGAGAACACGCCTTTGTCAGCATGAGCCATGCAAACACGGATAAAGCTCTGGTGATCTTCCACCGGGTGGATAACAACAAGCCAAACTATACCGGCGGGATCGGAACCATCAATTCCGTTTCCAAAGGACGCGAACGTATGCCGGTTGTTCAGTTCATGGGAATATCCAGATATCCGCTCTCCATGTCCATA
>CACZQU010000248.1 GCA_902783305.1 uncultured Lachnospiraceae bacterium
CTCTCTTCCTTCTCCGGTGTGGGTAGATGATCCTGCAGCGGATACTGAAGATGACGCGGAAAGCTTTCTTTCAGGCGACCGTCCGGAAGCCGACGAGAAGGATCTGTTCTGGGACGGGGTGCTAAGCTCTCCTGCTTTCTTTACAGGAGAAGAAGGTCTTTCCGTTTCCCCTGACGGCGCTCATCCGGTGGTCCAGGACGGCTTGCCCTCCTCAGCCGATGAAGAAAGCCAGCTCAGTCTTTTTGACTCACTTCAGGAGGTGCTTACCTTACCGGATCCCGAAGCCGGCGGCGAGATAAGCGCAACCGCCAGGGTCGGTGCTTCCTTTCCTGCATATTACAGCAACCGGGATATCTCATCCTGTGTCAAAAACCAGAACCCCTACGATATGTGCTGGGCGTTTACCACCGCAGCCAGCATGGAAACCTACCTGATGATAAACGGATCCGGTGAAGAGGATCTGTCCGAAGAGCATCTTGCCTACTACTTTTCCCACAGAGAAAACGATCCTCTGGGAAATACTCCCGGCGACGCAAATCATATCGTTTCCTCCCAGGAATACAGCTACAGATACGGCGGGAATCAGATTCTGGCCTCCATCTTCCTGAGCACCTGGTCGGGGATGGTACCCGAAAGCGCCATGCCGTATCCAACGGATGAGACACATACGATGAAGTACGATTCCGAGCCAAGAGATGGCCTGGCGTATGGCGAAAATGCCGTTTTCCTTACCGATGCCGCTTTCTGCGCCTATACGCAGACCAATCTGAAAAACATGATCCGGCAGTTTGGATCGGCCGGCGTTTCCCTTTGTATGGAATCCGCTTATTACAATAGTCGTACCTTCTCCTACAGTTGTCCTTCCACCAGCATCGCCAATCACGCTGTCACGATTGTCGGCTGGGATGACAATTACTCCCATGAAAATTTCAACGAAGCTTCCAAGGTCACTGCAGACGGCGCGTGGATAGCGAAAAACAGCTGGGGAAGTCAATGGGGAGATGAAGGATACTTCTATGTTTCCTACGAATGCAAAAACCTGCAGAATCTGGTATCTGTGACCGGAACCACCAGCCCGGAATTTCCGAACAATTATTTCTATGACGGGAGCAGCTCATTTATCAGTCATGAGCTTCTTTCCCCGCAAAGCGAAGGGCCGGACAGCACCAGTTCGGTCGCCAATATTTTCCAGGTGAAAGCAGGAAACGGCAGTGTTGAGGAGCTGGGAGAGGTCGTGATCGGGGATTACAGCACCAATACCGCTTACAGCATCCAGGTTTATACGAACCTGACCGATCTGAGCAATCCTGTAAGCGGGATCCCTGCTTTTGAAGAGCCTGTCACCCTCTCAAAGCCTTTCCCGGGAATCCGAACCGTCTTACTTCCTTCCACGGTTTTGCTTGCTCCCGGCACTTACTATTCTGTTGTTGTGACCAATATCGGCAGTTCTCTCATTCGTTACCTGTGCGAGACACCGGGAAATATCAAAGAAAACTGGCTCAGTTTCCAGTGCAGTATCGAAAGAAACCAGAGCTTTTCCGGCTCTGAGGAAGGCGGCTGGTATGACCTGGCTGACTATCAGATGTGTGCCAGAATCAAAGCCCATACCCGTTCCGTTAATGTCCCTGTGACGTTGGCCATTACCGGCGTACCAAACGAGATAAGATGCGGAGATTCCTTTCCTCTGACCGCCCAGGTGGAAGGATTGAACCGTTATACTTTGTCCTACACCAGCTCCAGACCGGAGGTAGCTGACATTACCCCGGATGGTGTTTTCACTGCCATTAAATCCGGTTCCATCACCATAACCTGTCAGATGGACGGCGTAGGAGCGCAGAGCTATAAAGCCGTTCGTCGTATCACGATAATGCCGATCCCGGCTCCCTCCCTGAAGGCAAAGGGAATCAGCTACCGCCGTATCCGCCTGACCTGGACGCCAGTCGCAGGAATCGAAGGCTACTATCTCTATCGCAGCGTCAACTCAGGAGCCCTGCGGAGAATAGCTGTCCTCGCTCCAGGCGCCACAACCTACGATGATCTCTCCTGCAAGCTTGGACAGGCCTATTCTTACCAGATCAGAGGCTTCCGCAAAGTCCTGAGCGGCACCAAAAACGCCTATGGCAAAATGTCATCAACGGCCGCTGCCAAAGCAGCCAGTCTCACGAAGCCGATCATACGCCCGGCAAAATCTCTCTCCGGGCAGCGTTCCAGAATATCCTGGAACGCGGTCTCCGGTGCGACCGGATATGCCGTGTTCCGCAGGACAGGGAAAAGCGGTTCCTATACCCGGATCAGAAATGTGAAATCCGGCTGCAGCTATACCGATACCAGCCTGAAAAAGGGCTCGGTATACTACTATAAAATCCGGGCTTACCGGACGGTCGACGGCAAAAACTATTACAGCGGCTACAGCAGCGTGGTGAAAATCACCGCCAGATAGATGATGATAAAGTAAGCAGGAATATATGACTCCAGTGCAAAAAGCCATGCTCCACTGCGAGCTTGCTCGCAAGTGGAGCGATGGATTCTTTGCACGCCCCTATATTC
>CACZQU010000249.1 GCA_902783305.1 uncultured Lachnospiraceae bacterium
AATATAGGGGCGTGCAAAGAATCCATCGCTCCACTTGCGAGCAAGCTCGCAGTGGAGCATGGCTTTTTGCACTGGAGTCATAAATCCATTCTGGTGACGGTTCAGCGGGAACAGCATCGCTGCTATAATGGCATCTGGTTTCTGAACGAAAAAAAGCAGACCTGTCCTTTTCCCGCCGTAAAAAACACAGAAAGCCGCGTCTGTCGCGAGCGGCTTTCACTTTCCTGCAGCCGTCATCGGGCTTAAGGCTCATTTGGATTGATCAGAAATCTGTTCCGCGGGTATACACAGCCGGAGCCAGGAAACGCAGTAAAGCTCCACACGGCAAGTGAAGGGCCATTACCCTTCTCCAGGTACCATGCACTTCACCAGCTCGTAAAATTCCGAATGCATATAGATATCCTGCATCTTTATGGTATAGCCATACTCCCCGCATCGTGTCACGATTTTTACGGTGTCGAGGGAAGTCAGTCCCTGTTCAAACAGATCCTTCGACTTGTCAAGGGGATCCTTCAGGACGGTAGACAGGACATATTCCAGGACCTCCTGGGCACTTTTCCGGGGTTTTTCCACCTTGGCCTTTTTAAGGCCGATCACATTGGGTTTTTCGACAGGACTGCTCAGCTTCCTCGACTGATAGGAAGCCACGGTTTTCTGCAGTTCCGCCATTTTTTCATCGGAAAGCGGAGGCATGAAGGGTGGTTTTCCCATACCGGCAGGATTGAAAAGCGGACGTGCCGATGCTGCGGGCATGTTCATTTTCAGCACCAGCTGCATCATCTCCATCAGCGACTGCTGCTGAGAAAGCATCAGCTGAAGGATATGCATAATCTGCATCGTCGTGGACGGATCAGCCGCATTGCCTGCCGGGCTCACCGCCTGCTGGTGATGAAAAGCCATGGAGCCTTGGGAAAACGGTCTCTTTCCGGCAAAAGCGCCTGTCAGCTGCCGGCCGGACGGATGAACAGTCTGGTGGTTCAACATGGGATTTAACGCAGGATCGCAGATCGGCCCGTTCATCATGAACGGTGCCGCAGGATCACATACCGGACCATCCATCGTCAGCGGTGCCGCAGGATCGCAGATTGGTCCTCCCATTGCCGGACTTAACGCAGGATCGCAGATCGGTTCATCTGTCTCCGGCGCTTTCTCAGGATCACAGATCGGCCCCTCCGGCACCGGATTGTCTGCGGGATCGCAGATCTGCCCGGCTGCCGTATCGGCGGCACCGGCAGAAGCCGTATTTCCCGCCCCGGGTGTCTCACCATTCATGATCTGGGTGTATTTTTCCTTCAGAAGATCCTTTGTCAGGAGCTGATCCGGTACATACATGGGGTCGCTCTCTTCCAGAGCGTCTGCCATCTCAGACAGAAGCGGTGTATAAAAAATCTTTCCAAGATCCAGTTTTATTCCTTTTTGCACCAGCCAGGAAGAGAGCTGAACGGCTTTGATGGAGTCTCCGCCCTCTTCAAAAAAATCCGCGTCGTCCGGGACCTCCTCCACTTCAAAGACATCCTTCCATGCCTGGATTAAAAGGTTTTTCATTTCCTCCCTGGTCATCTTCCGTCTCCCCCCTTACTGGTTAATCAAGGATTATTCTATCACAGCTTCAGGAATTGCGCGACACACAATTTCAGTATTTCCGGTTCTTTCTCCTGCAGTGAAGAAAAAAACAGCACGCTTAAGTCATTCTTCAGCCGAAGACATGCCGCCTGCCAGACGGTACCTTCATTTTCATCATTTTCCATCAGCCGCAAAAATCCTCTGACAAATTCTTCCCCGGCCTTTGCGTTCAGGTGCCGGATGTCCTTATACAGGATCCTCCTGTGTTTCTCTCCCGGAAACATCTGCGGATGGCTTTTTTCCGCCGTCTCCAGCCGGTTTATGAACTCTTCACGGTCGAGACTGCTGAAAACATCCATCCGGATTCCCTTTTTTCCTCCGCTGATCAGGCATTCCGGCTGCCATACCGCCAGGTCCTGTTCAAGCATGTCTTCCGGATTTCCTTCGCAGCTGACGCAAACCACTCCTGTACCTTCGATTACCGGACGGTTTTCCTTCTTCGCATAGACTCTGACGGCAAAACCTTTCCCGGCAGCATAACGGACAGCCGGAAGCATCCTGTCCAGGGAACCCTCCTGTGTGCCCGGAAGAAAAAAAACGCTCCTCGCATTCAGCAGAAAAACCGGTACGTGGAAGGAAATATCCGGTTTTCGCCGGATCTGCCTCTCACCGGCCAACCCATGCTCTGCGAAAACCGTCATCAGTGTCTCCTCAAAGGAAAGGGATTGAAAAGGACTGAACCATACCCGGAAGCTGTCGTGATATTCCATCATGGTGAAGTCCTCCGGAAAAGATCTCCCGGTAAAGATCCATTCACTGTTCCCCGGAATTTCAGACCTCTTCAGCCTCATATAGGAAAGCATGAACGTGTACCCTGCGGCAGCAGAAAGCTCTCTACCCTTTGCTTTTATCCTGAAGGAAGACAGCGCAATGCGGTTCAGATCCTGTTCCAGACGGATCCATTCTTTGGCATAGCGGGAAGACAGCCGGTCCGTCAGCAGCGTACGAAGCCATACCGACCGGTGTTCAAGGTTCATTTCGGCCATCGCCTCAGCGTCCAGGTCGATAAACCAGGACCAGCTCACATTTCTGAGGGTATTCTCACATCCAAGGCTCCTGCGGTAATTGATGGGCAGACTCGCGACAATATGATCCTTCCGGCTTTCCGGATATTCTCTGCGGATTGCTTCCGCGATCAGAAGGACAAACAATACCGACGGAGAAGTATGCAGTCTCCTGCACAGCTCCAGGACGGCGCCGGCATCTGTTTTACACTCAATCATCTCATTACGCCGGTTTCGGTCAAACGGGAGATGAAAGGCTTTGCGGAAAGGAAACGGAATCGTCCCTGCCTCTCCGGCAGTCTCCGTTTCCAGCGGATCAAATTCATCCGAAGCATCCGGTTCCTGAAGGAAGCTGCCGCTGTCTGTCTTCGTTCCGGAATACGAGGCGTAGCATTCCAGAAGATGCTTCGTGACCCTGAACAGCCCATAGCCATCCATTACCGCATGGTTTACCGCGGTAACCACGGTATTTCCACGGACAAACACCCGAAAATCCTGCCCCGGGCGGTCCACCACGGGCTCATCTCCTGACGGAAGAAGCTCCAGCTCCGGCCGGTAATCTCCTTCCGCCAGATAGAACCCCCCGTTTACCGCTGTGATAAACTGCCGGATAAACGGAAACCTCCGCGTTGTTTCGTCAAGAGCCTTCTGCAGGGAGCCTGGGTCAATTTCTTCCGGAAATGATACGATAAAGCAGACCGGCGTTCCCCTGTACTCCCGATCCACAAAAAACCGGCTGGAAACTGACCGTTCCCGGACCGGAATCAGCATTCTCACGCAATACGGTTCAGCCATGTTATCAGTCTTCCTTTCAGATCCCGGTACTTCTCATTTTCCCCCGTGTTGTCGATATGACGGAGTTCAAGGATAAGGCTGCCGTTTTCAAACCACATGCTGCTTCCGGACCGGACCTGGTTTTCGAGAATTTCAATATTCAGTGCCTGTGTTCCCGGCACGGAAAACTCATTGGAGATAATGCCTTCGTAAAGTCCGATCCATTCCCTGCCATAAAGAAGGGCAGAGTCAGACAGATAGGGTCCGCTTCGAAGCAGGGAAATATCTTCATGAAATTTCTTCAGTGTCATTCTCTGCGCTACCCGGACCGGTGTACCGGTAATCAGGTTTCCGACAATCCTCAGTTCACCCTTCCAGCCGGGATAACGGCCGGACTCCTGTGTCAGAAGCCAGATTTCCTGCGCGTGAAGAACATCCAGCCAGGCTTTTCCATAACAATACTGCACCCAGGTGTAGAGGGTGACGCCGCGCAGGGCACAGGCGCGGATGATCCTTCCGATCTCGTTTCTGGGAATGACCAACCGTTCCCCCTTCCTGCGGACCTGGTTTTTCCAAAGGTGCTCCCCGGATTTGTACACAGGATTCGCCCGCTGGTAGTAAGCGGCAATGGCATCCGGTATGACAGCGTATTCGCGGAAAATGCGGCTTCTGTGTTCGAG
>CACZQU010000250.1 GCA_902783305.1 uncultured Lachnospiraceae bacterium
ATGTTTGCTTTGTCATTGGCGGTGGCAATAAAAAGAACGCCGGACAGATCCAGCGGGATCTCCAGATAGTGATCCTGAAAGCTGTTGTTCTGCTCCGGATCCAGGACCTCCAGCAGGGCTGAGGAGACATCTCCTTTGTAATCTTTGCCGGTCTTGTCGATCTCATCCAGCAGGATCAGTGGATTCATTGTTCCTGCCTGCCTGAGGGCAGAGGTGATGTTTCCGGGAAGAGCGCCGATATAGGTACGACGGTGTCCGCGGATCTCCGCCTCATCATGGATTCCGCCCAGACAGACCCTGTGGTATTTTTTCCCCAGGGCTTCGGCCACAGAGCGGGCGATGGAGGTCTTTCCGGTACCAGGAGGCCCGCTCAGACATAATATCGGCGTCCTTCCCTTCTGGGCAAGCTGCCGGACGGCGAGGAATTCCATCACCCGTTCCTTTACCTCCTTCAGCCCGTAGTGCTCTTCCTCCAGAATGCGCCAGGCGTTTTTCAGATCATTGTTGTCCTCGGAGTAAATGCCGAAGGGCAGCTCAAAGACCGTCTCCAGATATGTCTTCTGGACAGAGCTGTCCGCGGAATTGTTATTCATCCGGCTGAAACGGTCAATCTCCCGGGAAATCTTCTCCCGGATCGGATCACTCACGTTCAGTTTGTCCAGCTTTTCCCTGAACAGGTCCGTGTCCGTCGCGATGCTGTCCTCTCCCAGCTCCTTGCGGATGACCTTGATCTGCTCCCGCATCAGGTATTCCTTCTGGTTCCGGTCAATCTGAACCTTCAGCTTCCCCTGGAGATCCTGCTTCACCTGAAGAACGGAGGTCTCGCGGCTCAGGATCCCTCCCAGTGCTTCGTACTGCTTCTCCACGGTAACTGCTTCCAGAATGGTCTGCCTCTGCTTCCAGGTGATGGGAATCCTCCCTCCGATCTCCGTAATCAGACGTGCCAGCTTCTCCTCTTTGAGAATCTGCTCCGCGATCTCCTTGCTCATGGGGGCTCCTGCAGCGGTGTATTCGCGAAGCAGCTCCTTCAACCCCCGGCACATAGCCTCTTCAAGAACCTCCGGAAGCTTTTCCGATACGTTATCATAGGGAAGGATCCGCGCGATCAGAAACGGCTGCTCTTTTTTCAGGCCGATCAGTTCAGCCCTCACGATCCCCTCCACCAGAATACGGGCGTTATCCCGGGGGAGGTGAACCACCTGCTTGACCGACGCAATCGTCCCTACCCGGTACAGATCGCCGATCCCCGGATCTTCGATGTCCTTGTCCTCCTGGGTAACCAGGAAAATCCTGCCGTCCTGGAGCATGGCGCTCTCCACAGCCTGCCTGGATTTTGTCCTGTTTACATCAAAATGGACAACCATCCCCGGAAGAATGGTTGTCCCGCGAAGGGCAATCGTTGGCATTGTTATGACCTGGTCACTCATGAATACTGCCTCGACCTCCAATCGTATTCAGTTACATTGAGAATCTGCCGGTTTTGCTGCTGTACCCGCTTCACGCTGTCTCAGACTTTCCCTTCCGCCGGATTCTCCTGTGCCCGGATGCGGGCAGCGGCTCTCCATGGACGATCTGCGGTTCACCGCTGCCGTCCACTGCCTCCTTCGTAATCATGACTTCCCGGATCGTGTCATCAGAGGGAACCGAATACATCAGATCCATCAGTGTACTTTCCATGATCGCCCGTAAGCCTCTGGCTCCTGTCTTGCGCGCGATCGCTTTCTTCGCCATCTCCTCAAGGGCTTCCTCGTCAAAATTCAGATCCACTCCGTCGAGTTCAAACAGCTTCTTGTACTGCCTGGTCAGGGAATTTTTCGGCTCCTTGAGGATCCTTACCAGCGCTTCCTCGTCAAGGCCGTCCAGAGAGACAACGACCGGAACCCTTCCCACAAATTCGGGGATCAGGCCGTACCGGATCAGATCCTCCGGCATGACATCCTTAAATACAGCGCCGATATTTTTCTCTTCCCTGGAAGTAACCTCCGCCCCGAAGCCGATCCCCTTGGTATCCTGCCGGGACTCAATGATCTTTTCCAGTCCGTCAAAAGCACCGCCGCAGATAAACAGAATATTGGTGGTGTCAATGGTCAGAAATTCCTGATGGGGGTGCTTGCGTCCTCCCTGAGGCGGCACGCTGGCTACGGTACCCTCCAGGATTTTCAGAAGAGCCTGCTGTACGCCCTCTCCCGAAACATCCCGGGTGATGGAGACATTCTCGGATTTCTTTGTGATCTTGTCGATCTCATCAATGTATATGATACCGTATTGGGCGCGTTCAATATCATAATCCGCTGCCTGTATGATTTTCAGGAGAATATTTTCCACATCCTCCCCCACATACCCGGCTTCTGTCAGCGTCGTGGCATCCGCAATCGCAAAGGGCACATGCAAAAGCCTTGCCAGGGTCTGCGCAAGAAGCGTCTTTCCTGAGCCGGTGGGTCCGAGCATCAGGATATTGCTCTTCTGCAGCTCCACATCCAGGTTCCTCGACGCCGTTACTCTCTTGTAATGGTTGTACACGCATACGGCAAGCGCTTTTTTTGCCTCATCCTGACCAATCACATAGTCATCGAGGATCGCATGGATCTCCGCCGGACGCATGAGATTGATTCCGGCGTCATACTCCATCTGGGGATACGCGTTCAGCTCTTCATCCAGGATTTCCTGACAGATGACGATGCATTCGTCACAGATATAAGCGTCATGCGGTCCCGCGATCAGCTTGTGGACCTGATCCTCGGATTTGTTGCAGAAGGAGCAGCGGATTTTCGGTTCCCTGGGCTTATAGCCGCTGTTTTTATTGTTTGCCATATTCAGTAATCATCCTCCCAAGACACACGACCTGACAATCCCGGTCATTTGTGCGTCACAACACCGTCTATCAGACCATAAAGTCTGGCTTCCTCTGCTGTCATATAATAATCACGGTCCGTATCCTTCTCCACAATTTCGAGAGGCTGTCCGGTATTGGCAGCAAGAATTTCATTGAGCATTTTCTTGGTCTTCGCGATGTGGTCGGCAACGATCTGGATCTCCGTCGCCTGTCCCTGGGCTCCCCCGGAGGGCTGATGAATCATGATCGTCGCGTTGGGAAGAGCATACCGTTTCCCCTTTGCGCCTCCCGCCAGAAGAAATGCGCCCATAGAAGCGGCCATCCCAAGACAGATCGTGGAAACATCACATTTGATATACTGCATAGTGTCATAGATCGCCATTCCCGCGGAGACGGATCCCCCCGGGCTGTTGATGTAAAGCTGAACATCCTTGCCCGGATCCTCCGCTTCCAGAAACAGCAGCTCACCGACGATAAGGCTGGCTGTCACGTCATTAACCTCTTCGCCGAGGAAAATAATACGGTCCTTGAGAAGTCTGGAGTACAGATCATAGCTTCTCTCGCCTCTGCTGGTCTGCTCCAGTACATATGGTACCAAACTCATCCTCAACTCTCCTCATCTGAATTCTCTGTAACTGTTCCGTCAGCGTCGCGCACTTGCTGTGCGAGGCGTGCAGAAGCCTTGGCCGTCACGCATCGGGCGTACTCGGAATGCGCGTCAGCGCCACGCCCGATGCGTAACTGTTCAGCCTGACTGAACAGTTACCATTCTCTTTTCTTTATTCCGCAGCGGCAGAGTCTGTCTCAACTGCAGCGTCCACAAGCACATCGATAGCTTTGCGCACTACGATATCCTTGCGCATCTGATCCAGCTGGCTCTCATCCAGAGTCTTTCTGACATCCTCGACATTCAGGCGGTAGGAAGCCGCCATCTTTTCCAGGTCAGCGTTCAGCTCCTCCTCCGAAGCCTCCAGGCCTTCCGCCTCGGCGACCTTCTCCAGGACAAGACGTGTCTGAATTCTCTGGATCGCGTTTGCTCTCATCTGCGTCCTCATGGAATCCATGCTCAGTCCGGTCATCTTGAAATACTGCTCAGGATCCATACCGGACATCCGAAGCTGATTGGCGAAATCATCCATCATATTGTCGATCTGGAACTCGATCATTTCTTCAGGAATGTCCATCTCAGCCTTGCGGATCACGGCGTTGATGGCCGCATCTTCCTTATGGGCTTTTTCCTGCTCCGTCTTGCTCTCTTCGATTTTCGCTTTTACGCTGTTTCTGTATTCTTCAAAGGTATTGTAATCGGACACATCCTGCGCAAATTCGTCATCCAGCTCAGGAAGCTCCTTGACCTCAATCTTGATGATATCGCAGGCAAAGAGCGCGTCGGCTCCGGCAAGAGAGGCCTCATGATAATCCTCCGGGAAGGTGACATGCACATCCACATGACTGCCGGCCTGGGCGCCGATGAGCTGATCCTCAAAGCCCGGAATAAAGGTATTGGAGCCCAGTGTCAGGGTCTGTCCCGAAGCGGTGCCGCCGTCAAAGGGAACGCCGTCCACGGTTCCTGCATAATCCAGGGTCACGATGTCTCCTGCCTTGGCCGGGCGGTCCGATACCGTGATGGTGCGGGCGTTCTTCTCCTGCTCACGTCTGATCTCGTCGTCGATCTCCTGGTCCGTAACCTCGATAACCATCTTCGGCACTTCCACACCCTTATACTCACCCAGGGTCACATCCGGTTTGGTCGCAACCTGAGCGGTAAAGATCAGCGGCTTGTCCGGCTCCGTCTGCTCGAAGCCGATCTGCGGACGGGAAACCACCTCAAGTCCGCTTTCCTTCACGGCCTTGTCATACGCGTCCGGAAGGACCTCGTTGATGGCGTCCTCCAGGAAAACTCCCTTTCCGTACAATCTCTCGATCATGCGGCGCGGCGCTTTTCCCTTTCTGAATCCGGGGATGGCAATTTTGCCCTTCTGACGGTTATATACGACGTTCATGGCTTTGTCCAGATCCTCCAAAGAGACCTCGACCGTAAGCTTTGCCTTATTCTTTTCCAGTTCTTCGACCTGTACGCTCATTTTCCATTTCCTGCCGCTCTTTTGCGTCCCTTCTGTCAAAGACCGGGCATAGATCCGCGGACCAGTCTTCCGGTTTTTCCGGAATTCCTGTCCCGCTGACTCTTCCGTCCGGCTCAGGACGAAAAGCGGCGTCTCCTTTCTTCGTGCATATCCTATGGGTAAATGTGTACTTTGCAGCCACATATTGTATGGAAATCCGCGCCGCAGAGCATGACGGGCACGGCATACTTTACTCATTTATATACGATAGTTTATCTTTTACGGAATCCGTTGAAGAGCCCGGCTGCGCAGCCCGCAGCTTTGCGGCTTTACGCGGTATACGGCTCTTTCAGGAAGTCAGTATGATAGTATAGCATAGGGGATTTAAAAAGGCCAGTATTTTTTCATCAATAAACGATGGCGTCGGCAATCTGCTTCTCTTTCTCTTCTCCGAGGAGCTGTCCGATCAGATTCAGTCCGAAATCCAGGGCTGTCCCCATCCCCCGGCTCGTCGTGATGTTTCCGTCCACGACCACCCGGTCGGTCAGATACTGAGCCGTCTTCATGGAGGGCTCGCAGGTCGGATAGGATGTCGCTCTGCGGTCAGCCAGAAGCCCAAGATCGGAAAGGATCGTGGGTGCCGCGCAGATCGCCGCAATTTTTTTGCCCTGGCTGCAGTGTTCGAGCAAAAGGCGGGAAAGGGGCTCGCAGGCTTTCAGGTTGCTGGTTCCCACCTTTCCTCCGGGAAGGATCAGAAGCTCCGCGTCGGAAAAGTCCACATCGGCAAACACCGTATCCGCAAACATGCGGATGCCATGGCTGGTAAGGATTTCCGTTTCTTCCTTTATAGATACGGTCTGAATATCCAGTCCCGCACGCCGCATCAGATCAACCACCGCAAGCGCTTCGACATCTTCAAAACCATCCGCGAGAAAAATATATACTTTTTGGCTCATTTATGAAAACCTCCTGTTTTCTTTTCCCTCATGAAAGGGTATACTATGGGTAATCACAGCGCCTGCGTCAAAGCAGGGCGATTATGACCGATGACTGCAGCGGAGAGTGACTCCTGCAGCTTGCCATGTGCTTCGCGCTCCCCAGATTCCGGAGTCCTCTCTATGTCACTGCACAGCAGCATCCATATTCAATCTGTGAAAAGGAGACGATACGATGGAAATTGAACGCAAATTTCTGATCCCGGAGCAGAACCTGCCGAAGGATCTGGAATCCTATGAACACCTGATCATTGAGCAGGGATATCTCTGCACGGAGCCGGTGGTCCGTATCCGCCGCTCAAATGATGACTATTACATGACCTACAAATCCGGTGGACTTTTGTCCAGAGAAGAGTACAACCTTCCTCTCACCAAAAGCGCCTATCTGCATCTGAGAGAAAAAACCGACGGAATCCTCCTGTCCAAAATCCGTTACCTCATTCCCATCGAGGACGGGCTGACGGTTGAGCTGGATGTCTTCCAGAAGCCCTACGAAGGACTTTACCTGGCGGAAATCGAATTCACCTCCGAGCAGGACGCCCTTTCCTATCGGGTACCCTCCTGGTTCGGAGAAGAGGTCACATACTCCAGAAATTACCACAACAGCTGCCTGAGCTTAGGGGTTCCTGAGCTGATCCACTGACGATGAGCAAACCGGGGGCTTTATGCGGACGGTTTTCACACTTCCTTCCGGAAGAGGTTCTTTCTCCTTCCTGCGCCACGGAACACAGGCCTTCGTCCCAGGGTTCTCCTGCACCGTCAGGGTTCTTCCCTTCACGCGCCAGGCAGGAGAACGCAAGATATGACATCCGTCAGAGGGTCTTTCCCTTTTCCACGCAGGCGGCGACAGCCTCAAACACCGCGCTTCGCATCCCGTATTTTTCGAGCGCGCGGATTCCCTGAATCGTGGTGCCTCCCGGCGAAGTGACCATATCCTTCAGCTCTCCGGGATGCTTACCGGTCTCAAGGAGCATCCTGGCGCTTCCAAGGACAGCCTGAGCCGCAAAGCGGTAAGCCATCGGCCTCGGCATGCCTTCCGCCACTCCCGCGTCGGCGAGAGCCTCGATAAACAGATACACAAAGGCGGGAGAGCATCCTCCTACCGCCCCCGCGGCATCCATCAGCCTTTCCGGGATCACCTGGCTGATGCCGATGCTCTGTGCCAGGGTGCAGAGCAGCTCCAGATCCTTTGGATCCACATCATCCTCCGCCGCGATGGCGGTCATTCCTTCCCCGACCATGGCCGGCGTATTCGGCATCATACGGGCGACGGACGGAACCTGGCCAGTGCAGTGCTCTTTCAGCCATTGAATCGTCTTACCCGGGGCAATTCCTACCAGAAGATGTCCGCTGGTAAGGCAGGGGCTGATCTGCGTCAGCACCTCTTCATAGAACTGCGGTTTGACCGAGAGGATCAGAACTCTCGCCCCCTGTGCCACCTCCCGGTTGTCAAGAGTCGCCTTTACTCCGAATTTCCCGGCACTTCTCGCGGCTCCTTCCTTTGTCTTGTTGGAGACGATAATCTCCTCTCTGGGATATAATCCCTTCTCCAGTATTCCGCCGATCATCGCCGAGGCCATATTGCCGCAGCCGATAAATCCTATCTTAACCATTTTTCCTTCCTCCTGACCGAACTGTCCGTGCACAGATCCTTATCTGTTTTCCGAGCCCATCGCTGCGTTTTTCCTGCAGATCAATACCTTCTGGACAGCAGCACAATGCGGCGGGCAATCCTGTAAATCGGTCCCTCCAGCTCTTTTCTGGCCTTTTTCAGTTCCTTTCTGATTTCGATATGCTGCGGACAGTGCTTTTCACATTTCCCGCATCCCACACAGTTAGAGGCTGCGGTTGAGGTTTTGCGCAGGCCCGTACACATGAAATAATCCTTCCACCCGCTGGTTTTTTTCTCGGTATAGCAGCGGTTATAGGCAGCAAAGGTGCCTGGGATGTCCACATTGTGGGGACAGGGCATGCAATAGCCGCAGCCTGTACATCCCACCTTCAGCTTCGCTTCGATCGCGGAGCGGGCCCGGGTAAAAAGCTTCTCCTCTTCCTCGCCAAATTCGCCCGGCTTCGCCTCGGAAGCTGTCTGTATATTCTCCTTCACCATTTCCAGAGAATTCATTCCGGAAAGGACGCATGTCACCTCCGGCTGGTTCCACAGCCACCTAAATGCCCATTCGGCAGGGCTTCTTTTTACCGGAAAATCCGCAAAGGCCTGCTCTGCCTCCTTCGGGAGAAGCTTCACCAGCTTGCCGCCCCGTAAGGGCTCCATGATGATCACCGGAAGACCTTTGGACGCGGCGTAATGCAGTCCCTTTCTTCCGGCCTGGGAATTCTCATCGAGGTAGTTATACTGGATCTGGCAGAATTCCCATTCGTATGCGTCCAGGATTTCACAGAACATCTGGGCATTTCCGTGATAGGAAAATCCGATCTGCCGGATCTGGCCGGAGGCTTTTTTCTCTTCAATCCACTCCTTGATGCCCAGCCCCTCCAGCCTTCTCCATGTGGCAATATCCGTCAGCATGTGCATAAGGTAGTAGTCGACATAATCCGTCTGAAGGCGGGAGAGCTCCTCAGAGAAATATCTGTCCAGGTCCGCGCGGCTTCTCAGAAGGTAATGAGGAAGCTTTGTCGCAATCTTTACCTTATCCCTCAGCCCGTTTCGGGCAAGCACTTCTCCCAGCGCCGTCTCGCTTCCCGGATAAACATAGGCGGTATCGTAATAGTTTACTCCGCCTTCAACGGCGGCCAGGATCTGTTTCTCCATTTTTTCCAGGTTGATCCTGCCGGCTGTCTGTTCGAAGCGCATACAGCCAAATCCAAGAATCGAGATCTCATTTCCGTATTTATCTTTTCTGTACTGCATTTTTCCCTCACTGAATGATTTGCGTGCAAAATGAACTCCTGCACAGGTTCCGCGGTTCACGTTCCCCGGATCCTGGAATGATGAATGATTTATGACTCCAGTGCAAAAAGCCATGCTCCACTGCGAGCTTGCTCGCAAGTGGAGCGATGGATTCTTTGCACGCCCCTATATTC
>CACZQU010000251.1 GCA_902783305.1 uncultured Lachnospiraceae bacterium
GACAAGGAGTTTCACTCATGAGTAAATCTTATGGTTTTGTAGAAATCACTGGCGTCGTTGCCGCTCTTGACGCGCTCGACATTATGTGCAAGACAGCAGGCGTGGAGCTGGCATCCTGGGAGCGCAAGCTGGGCGGCCGCCTGGTTACGATAATCATACAGGGAGATGTTGCCGCCGTGACAGAAGCGGTAGAGGCCGCCGCAGCCAGGGGAATACGCAAGCCTGCCAGCTCTGCTGTGATTGCGAGGCCTCATGAGGAGATCGTGCGTATAGTAGAGCTGAGTGCTTCCCGTTGGAAAAAAGGGCAGCAGGAGGCAAAAACGGTAACGGATTAAGTGGACAGGAGGAAAACACACATGACACAGGAAGCATTGGGAATGGTGGAAACCAGAGGCCTTACTGCGGCGATTGAAGCGGCGGATCAGATGTGCAAGGCGGCGAATGTAGTGCTGATCGGAACAGAGAAGATCGGATCCGGACTTGTGACGGTCATGGTCCGCGGAGATGTCGGCGCAGTGAAATCTGCGGTGGAAAGCGGAAGCGCGGCTGCGTCCAGACTTGGCGAGCTGGTTGCGACACATGTAATTCCCCGCCCTCATGGTGATGTGGAAAAAATACTGCCGACATTAAGCTGAGGATCCATCCGAAGCCCCGTTGATTTTGCGTGAAGCAACGTGATTTCCCTTCAGCGTCCGGGAAAATGGCACAAAAAGGCGTAAACGCTCTAAGCGGTGCGGAATTACAGCCATTTCCCGTACGCGGAAGGAGAATGGGAAAGCAGGTGTCTTTTGGATACGAATAATATTGAATGGATCACCCGAATGGTGCTGGAGGCTGTCGAAAAATCCGGTTCTTCGACAGGATTTATGGTTCCGATCGGCGTTTCCGCCAGGCATATTCATCTTACCCAGGAGCATGTGGAAGCATTATTCGGCCCTGGTTATCATCTGACAAAGAAAAAGGATCTGATGGGGGGACAGTTTGCCTCCAACGAGACCGTGACGATTGTGGGACTGAAGCTCCGGGCGATTGAAAATGTGAGGATACTCGGTCCGGTGCGAAGGGCTACCCAGGTAGAGGTTTCAGCGACAGATGCCGTCCGGCTCGGGGAAAATGTCCCGGTAAGGGAATCCGGAGATATCAAGGGCAGTGCCCCGATTACCATCGTCGGTCCTAAAGGTGCTCTTTATCTGAAGGAAGGCTGCATTATCGCCATGCGTCATATCCATACGTCCCCCAGGGATGCGGAGGAAGCCGGACTCAAGGATGGAGATATCGTTTCCGTCAAAGCGGATAACGCACGAGGTACGGTTTTTAATCACGTCAAAATCCGCGTTCACGAGTCCTTTACTCTGGAAATGCATATTGATACGGATGAGGCAAATGCTGCCGGGATTTCCACCGGTAATACAGTGATGATTGTCCGATAGGAGCGAAAAATGATAATCGGCAAAGTTGTGGGAAGCGTAGTTTCCACCAGAAAAAGTGAAAAGCTCAAAGGCAGCAAGTTTATGGTGATCGAACCTGCTTCATCGATGGCAGGTGGTGACAACCGGCTGATCGCCATCGATCTGATCGGTGCCGGGGTCGGAGAGCAGGTGCTGGTTGCTTTTGGCAGCGCAGCCAGGATCGGATGCGGGATGGAGACTGCTCCGGTAGACGCGGCGATCGTCGGTATCATTGATGACGGGCAAGGATGGGAGTGATAGGATGGAAATCAGACAGCTGCAGGACATCCTTCAGCAAAAGGGTGTGGCTGGAGCGGGCGGAGCCGGCTTCCCCACCTATATGAAGCTTACGGACAAGGCGGAAGTGATCCTCCTGAACTGTGCGGAGTGTGAACCTCTCCTGACGCTTCACCAGCAGCTTCTGCAGTGCCATGCTGCACAGATCCTGAAGGCATTTGACCTGATAGCCAGGACGGTGGGCGCAAAGGATGCGGTAATCGGAGTCAAAAGATCCTATACCGGGACGATAAAAGCCCTGGAGAGACAGATCGGTCTGTTCCCCGGAATGAGGCTTCACCTCCTCGAGGAAGCGTATCCTATGGGAGATGAAGTGGTTCTGATCTATGAAGCGACAGGCCGCGTCGTCCGTCCGGGAGGACTTCCGATCGAGCAGGGGGTTGCCGTTTTTAATGTGGAGACCGTATACAACGTTTACCGGGCGGTAAGCGAGGACGCTCCGGTGACCGATAAATACCTCACCATCTGCGGCGAGGTGGCGAATCCACTCACGGTAAGGGTGCCGATTGGCTGCAGCGTCCGGGAAGCGGTTGACATGGCCGGGGGCGCTGTCGTTTCCCGTCCGGTATTTTTTATCGGAGGTCCGATGATGGGGCGGATCGGCTCCGCAGATGAACCTGTGACAAAGACGACAAATGCGGTACTGGTTCTGCCGGAGGATCATCCGGTGCCGGCAAAAAAAAGACGGAGCTCATCGATTGACCTGAAAAGAGCCGCATCGATCTGCTGCCAGTGCAGTACCTGCACGGATCTGTGCCCCAGGCACGCACTGGGACATCCCATTGACCCGGCCCGGTTTATGAGAGCTGCGTCAAATCAGGACTTCAGGGATCTGGAACCATATATTAACGCGGCTTTCTGCAGCTCCTGCGGTGTATGTGAGATGTATGCCTGTCCTCAGAGCCTGGCTCCCAGATCTTTGCTTGCCGACATGAAGCTGGGGCTGAAAAAGGCTCAGGTTAAGCCTCCGGGGGACGTAAAGCCTGGACCGGTACTTTTGTCACGGCAGTTTCGGAAGGTGCCGGAGGACCGGCTCACAGCCAGGCTCGGGCTGACAAAGTATGATGTTCCGGCCCCCTTAAGAGAAGACCTGGCGGAAACCTCCAGGGTGAAGATTCTTCTTGGACAGCATATCGGGGCTCCTTCGAAGGCGGTAGTCCATGTGGGCGACCAGGTCAGGAAGGGAAGTATTGTCGGAGAAGCGGGACAGGGACTCAGCATCGCTGTACACGCTTCCATCGATGGTGTGGTGACGGAGGTCACTCCGAAGCATGTGATGATTATCAGGCAGCAATAGAAAGGACGTGCAGCTGATGAGCAAAGCAATCGGTATGATTGAATTCAAGACGACTGCGACCGGCGTCAAAGCCGCGGATCTGATGGTAAAAACCTCGGA
>CACZQU010000252.1 GCA_902783305.1 uncultured Lachnospiraceae bacterium
AACGCTCATGATGGAGTCCCTTTTGAAAAGAGAGGAGACCTGCTCATTACCCGTGGGATGGTTGTTTCGTCGGCAGAGCTCGGAGTAATCGGTGAATGTGATGTGGTGGAGTTTCATACAAGCCCTTCTGGAACAGTTATTCATGGGCAGGATGGCAGATATAATGTTGTTCCGGTCGAATACAAGCGTGGCAAAACCGGAAAATGGAAACAATCAAGCATCCTTTTCTTGATGAGAAGGTAGAGTGGGGGATGCTGCCATATATACAGGCGCTTCTTCTGGCAAGGTATATTCGTGGTGATCTGGATGCATATCCAGTTTTTATGTGGAAGTAATAATATGCTGGTGCTTATTACATATGATGTTAATACGGAGACAGATGCAGGAAAAGGCAGGTTGCGGAGAGTCGCCAAACAATGTGTGAATTATGGGACAAGAGTTCAGAATTCGGTTTTTGAGTGTATTGTTGACGCTGCGAAGTGTAGAGAAATCAAAGGTATATTATTGGATATTATAGACAAAGAAAAAGACAGCTTGAGGTTTTATTATCTTGGGAATAACTATAAGACAAAAGTCGAGCATTTTGGTACAAAAGGAACAAAATTCGTCGATGATACGTTGATTTTTTAGGCAGAATATGATGGCGCAAAATAGTGCGAATCAGATGTGCCCATATTTTTGCAGAAAGATTCGCACCGTAAAATGGTGTAATAATTCAATATGTCATATATATATGCATTGAAATCCTCTTTTATTTACGCAAATAGCACAGATATCTATTGCGGTAATATGTGATATTTGGGCATATTTGCGTCGCTCCCCTCATGGGGGGCGTGGATTGAAATCAGAGCAAAATGCAGTACTTGCACTTTCGGCAGGTCGCTCCCCTCATGGGGGCGTGGATTGAAATAAATGCTTGACATATGCTTATATGCATAGTACGATTGTTTTATAAAAAACACTCGCTATGATAGTCATATGTTAATCCCCGGCAGAACTGTCTGTACCAGACGAACCGGCAGCTGTGCCAGGGAATGGAAGGCGAGGAGAGACCATGTGCAGTTGGAGGGATAATCACTATGAGAAAAATGAGTCTGCCGGGTATCTGTATTGCTGTATCCTTGCTGGCATCGGCTTTTTCATCTGCTGTTTTCGCCGATGAAACTGAGCAGTTGGAAAAAACACAGATCATCCTCTTTGCGGCGAAAAGCCTTAACACGGTTATGGATGAGAGTATCATTCCTGCCTATAATGAACTACAGCCGAATGTTAAGATCATTCCCAGCTATGACAGCTCAGGAACACTGATGACACAGATTGAAGAGGGTGCTTCCTGCGATGTGTTTTTTTCTGCAGCATTAAAGCAGATGGATGAGCTTGAGGAAAAGGGATTTGTAGTCAGTGGTACCCGGAATGACATAGTGAATAATCAGGTCTGTATTGTCACCTATGATGGCAGCGGTACAAAGGTGACCGGGATAGAGAATCTTGCGGATGCTTCCAGCATGGCCCTTGCGGACGGTTCCGTTCCTGTCGGAAAATATACCCGTGAGGCACTGGCTGCCGCCGGCATGGTACCGGAAGGAGAGGATGGTGACAATTCCACCATCACTACGCAGGAAGTATCTGATGCACTGGGCGGTCTTGAGATCAATGAGTGCGCAAATGTCGGGGCGGTGGCAGCTGCTGTCGCGGAAGGTGCAAATGAAGTGGGAACAGTATATTATTCTGATACATATGGACTGGAGGATAAGCTGATTATCCTTGAGAAAGTGCCTTATGATCTGACCGGCAATGTCATTTACCCTGCAGCACAGATTGTCAATGAAGAAGCGGATGACGCTGAGACTGCGGCTGCTGCGGACTTTGCCGCCTTCCTTACATCCGACATGGCAAAGGAGATCTTTGAGTCTTATTACTTTGATACGGCTGTTGCCAGAGGGGAAGAAACGGAGTCATAAGAGATTACCGGGCATCGTGCGATATCCTGTTCGCCTGGAAACCATAGAAGAAGCGGAGTGAATGACATGATGGAATTTCTGACAGAACTTGACTGGAGCCCACTCTGGATTTCTGTCAAGACTGGAATTGTGGCAGCGACGATTTCGTTTTTCCTCGGAATCTTTACCGCAAGAAAGGTCATCAGGGCCAGGCCGAAGGTCAGGGCTGTCGTGGACGGATTCCTGACGATCCCGCTTGTTTTGCCGCCGACTGTTGCAGGCTTCTTCCTGCTGTTGATCTTCTCAAAGAGAAGACCTTTCGGGAGCATGCTGTATAATGTATTCGGGATCAAGGTCGTGCAGACCTGGCTCGGCTGTATTCTGGCTGCAACGGTTATCTCATTTCCGCTGATGTATCGGAACGCCCGTGCTGCATTTGAGCAGATTGATGTCAATCTGGTTTATGCAGCACGCACCCTTGGAATGAGCGAGACCAGAATCTTCTGGATGGTGATCATGCCTTCCGCCCGTCCTGGGATCGTGTCCGGCACGATCCTGGCATTTGCCCGTGCACTTGGCGAGTACGGCGCAACTTCAATGCTTGCTGGCAATATTCCGGGAAAAACAAGTACCATTTCCCAGAGGATTGCCATGGTGATTCAGAACGGAGACTATGCCGCTGCCGGGTTCTGGGTGCTGGTGATTATAATCATAGCGTTCGCAGTCATTCTGGTGATGAATCTTGCGGTGGGAAAGCAGATGAAGGATATCAATCGCTATTGATTACAGGAGGATTTATGGGACTCTCCGTCCACATCAGAAAAAAACTCAGAGGATTCTGTCTTCAGGCTGACTTTGAAGCAGAAGATGAGATTCTCGCGCTCCTCGGTCCGAGCGGCTGTGGAAAGACCATGACTCTGAAATGCATCGCAGGGATCGAACAGCCTGATGAGGGAATCATTTCACTCTCAGGCAAAGTACTGTTTGATTCCGAAAAAAAGGTGAATCTTCCGCCGCAGAAACGAAGGGTTGGGTATATGTTCCAGAATTACGCGTTGTTTCCGAATATGACTGTCCGGAAAAATGTACTTGCAGGCATGGGAAAACACCAGGATCCTTCTTTGGCTGACCCGTTTCTGGAGAGGTTTCAGATTGCAGATCTTGCGGATAGTTTCCCCCATGAGCTTTCAGAAGGTCAGAAACAGCGTACAGCAATGGCCCGGATTGCTGCGCAGTGTCCGGATGTCATATTGCTCGACGAGCCTTTTTCTGCACTTGATACTGTGTTAAAATGGCAGTTGGAGAAGGAAATGCTGCTTGTCCTGAAAGAAGAGAAGAAACCGACGGTTTTTGTGTCGCATAATGTTGATGAGGTTTACCAGATGGGCAGGGAGGTCTGTCCCATGAAGGACGGAAAAACGCTGGGGAAGATTTCTGCCCGTGAGTTTTTTGATCAGCTGAAAGACGGGACGGCCGGACTGATGCCTGGATGGCAGATTCTGCCTCCGGAAGGGATGCTATGAAAGCTAAGATACGTGTTACACTCACCACTGAAGATGGAGAGAAATTCTACGGCCCGGGTGTGCAGGATCTTCTGACAGGAATCCGGGAATG
>CACZQU010000253.1 GCA_902783305.1 uncultured Lachnospiraceae bacterium
CGCCACCGGACCGCCGTCCGAGGGCTTCAGCAGGTTGTTCGGGGCGAGCAGCATGAAGCGGCACTCCGCCTGCGCTTCCTGCGAGAGCGGAAGATGGACAGCCATCTGGTCGCCGTCAAAGTCAGCATTGAAGGCGGTACATACCAGCGGATGAAGCTTGATGGCCTTACCCTCCACAAGAATCGGTTCAAATGCCTGAATTCCGAGCCGGTGAAGCGTAGGCGCACGGTTCAGCATGACCGGGTGCTCTCTGATGACATCCTCCAGGACATCCCACACCTCGTTTTCCTGCTTCTCCACCATCTTTTTGGCACTCTTGATGTTGTGAGAGATGCCTCCCGCCACCAGTTCCTTCATCACAAAGGGTTTAAAGAGCTCGATTGCCATCTCCTTCGGAAGACCGCACTGATAAATCTTCAGCTCCGGACCAACCACGATTACGGAACGTCCGGAATAGTCCACGCGTTTCCCCAGAAGATTCTGGCGAAAACGCCCGCCCTTGCCCTTGAGCATGTCGGAAAGGGACTTCAACGCACGGTTGCCGGGTCCTGTGACAGGTCTTCCACGCCTGCCATTGTCGATCAGGGCATCTACCGCTTCCTGGAGCATTCTCTTTTCATTACGGACGATGATGTCCGGAGCGCCCAGCTCCAGAAGCCGTTTCAGGCGGTTATTCCGGTTGATGATCCTGCGGTAAAGGTCATTGAGATCTGATGTGGCAAAACGCCCGCCGTCAAGCTGCACCATAGGACGCAGATCCGGAGGAATTACCGGGATGACATTCATGACCATCCACTCCGGCTTGTTCCCGGACTCACGGAAGGACTCAATGACCTCCAGACGCTTTAAAATCCGGGAACGCTTCTGTCCGGAAGCATTCTCCAGCTCCGCTTTGAGTGTCTCCGAATCCTTGTCCAGATCAATGGCTGCCAACAGCTCCTGAATCGCTTCCGCACCCATCCCGGCGCGGAAGGAATCTCTGCCGTAATCGGCCACTGCTCTCTGGTACTCCTGCTCTGTCAGAACCTGCTTGACAGAGAGCTTCACCATATCTCTGTTCGGCAGATATCTGCTCTCTGTATCTCCGACATCAAGGACGATATAGCTGGCGAAATAAAGCACCTTCTCCAGATTGCGGGGAGAGATGTCCAGGATCAGACCCATCCGGGAGGGAATTCCCTTAAAATACCAGATATGGGAGACCGGAGCGGCAAGCTCGATATGTCCCATACGCTCCCGGCGGACAGACGCTTTCGTGACCTCTACTCCGCAGCGGTCGCAGACCACGCCCTTGTAGCGGATCTTTTTATATTTCCCGCAATGACACTCCCAGTCCTTGCTCGGGCCGAAAATCTTCTCACAGAACAGTCCGTCCTTCTCCGGCTTCAATGTCCGGTAATTGATGGTTTCCGGTTTCAGCACTTCCCCCTTGGACCACTCCCTGATCTTATCAGGAGAAGCCAGACCGATTTTGATGGCATCGAACGTCATTGGCTGATAAGATAATGCGGAATTGGTTGTTTCTGCCATGTATCTAAGCGCCCCTTTCCCAGGATTATGCCCGCGTATTGTTTCGTCAACCCGAAGGCCAGTCCTGCTTTAATCCTCATCGCTGATGGGAACCTCATAGTCACCGGAGATATCCGTCATGTCATTGTCATTAAACACATCGATATCCTCCCCTTCCGGTTCCTGTACATCTTCAAGGTTCCCTTCCGCATCAAATTCCTTATTGGAAAAGCCATATCGGGAATAATCTTCCCTGTCGCGGCGGTTTCTCGAATCGCCTTCGATTACAGCCCGCAGATCTGTTTCGCCATAATCGACATTCTCGGCGATCTCCACCTCCGTATTGTCGTCCCGGAGCACACGGACATCCAGTCCAAGGGACTGGAGCTCCTTGAGGAGAACCTTGAAGGACTCCGGAATACTCGGCTCGGGAATGTTGTCTCCCTTGATAATGGCTTCATACGTCTTGACACGGCCAACCACGTCGTCCGATTTCACCGTAAGAATTTCCTGTAAGGTATAGGAAGCGCCATAAGCCTCAAGAGCCCAGACTTCCATCTCACCGAAACGCTGGCCGCCAAACTGCGCCTTGCCTCCCAGCGGCTGCTGAGTGACCAGTGAATATGGACCTGTCGAACGGGCATGGATTTTGTCATCCACCAGGTGATGAAGCTTCAGGTAATGCATATGGCCGATGGTCGTGGGACCGTCAAAAAACTCTCCGGTTCTGCCGTCCCGAAGCTGAACCTTTCCGTCCCGGGAGATCGGCACACCGTGCCACAAAGCTCTGTGGTCTTTGTTTTCATCAAGATACTGCATCACATCCGGAAGCAGAATATCTTTATATTTTGCCCGGAAATCCTCAAAATCATCCATGTTGACATAGTCATTGGCCAGCTCCAGCGTATCCTGGATATCATTCTCATTCGCGCCGTCAAAGACCGGAGTCGAAATGTTGAATCCCAGCGCTTTCGCGGCAAGACTCAGATGGATCTCCAGAACCTGCCCGATATTCATTCGGGAAGGAACGCCAAGAGGATTCAGAACAATGTCCAGCGGGCGTCCGTTGGGAAGGAAAGGCATATCCTCGACCGGAAGCACACGGGAAACCACACCCTTGTTGCCATGACGGCCGGCCATCTTGTCGCCGACGGAAATCTTTCTTTTCTGTGCTATATATATTCTGACGGACTGGTTGACACCCGGAGGAAGCTCATCGCCATTCTCCCTGGTAAATACCTTGGCATCCACCACAATTCCGTATTCTCCATGAGGAACCCTGAGTGAAGTATCCCTGACCTCACGGGCTTTCTCGCCAAAAATCGCGCGCAGAAGCCTCTCCTCAGCGGTCAGCTCCGTCTCTCCCTTCGGGGTAACCTTGCCGACCAGGATATCGCCCGCATGGACTTCAGCGCCAATCCGGATGATGCCTCTTTCGTCCAGATCCTTCAGCGCCTCGTCGCCCACGCCCGGAACATCTCTGGTGATGTCCTCCGGTCCAAGCTTTGTATCCCGGGCTTCCGCTTCATATTCCTCAATGTGGACAGAGGTATAGACGTCATCCTGAACCAGCTTCTCGCTGAGCAGAACCGCATCCTCGTAATTATATCCCTCCCAGGTCATGAACCCGATCAGAGGATTTTTGCCAAGGGCAAGCTCTCCGTTGCAGGTAGAGGGGCCGTCGGCAATGACATCTCCCGCTTCGACCCGGTCCGACTGGCTGACAATCGGTTTCTGGTTATAGCAGTTGCTCTGATTGGACCGCATGAACTTGATCAGGTGATATTCATCCTTTTCCCCGTCATCGTTCAGGATGCAGATATCCGTCGAAGTGGCATACAGGACGGTTCCGCCCTTTTTCGCCACCACGCATACTCCGGAGTCCACCGCGGTCTTTGCTTCCATACCGGTGCCGACTGCCGGGGCTTCTGTCGTGAGAAGGGGAACAGCCTGTCTCTGCATATTGGAGCCCATCAGGGCGCGGTTTGCGTCATCATTCTGCAGGAAGGGGATGAGGGCCGTAGCCACCGAAAATACCATTTTCGGGGACACGTCCATAAAATCAAACATATGGCGCTCGTATTCCTGCGTCTCCTCCCGGTAACGGCCGGATACATTTTTTCTCACGAAATGCCCTTCCGCGTCCAGAGGCTCATTCGCCTGAGCGACATGGAAATTGTCTTCCTCATCTGCCGCCATATAGACAACCTCATCCGTAACCCTCGGATTTTTGGGATCGGAATGATCGATCTTACGGTAAGGCGCTTCGACAAAGCCATACTGATTGATCCTGGCATAAGAAGCCAGCGAGTTGATCAGGCCGATATTGGGACCTTCAGGTGTCTCAATGGGACACATTCTTCCATAATGGGAATAGTGAACGTCACGGACCTCAAACCCCGCACGGTCTCTGGAAAGACCTCCGGGACCCAGGGCGGACAGACGCCTTTTGTGCGTCAGCTCGCCAAGAGGATTGTTCTGATCCATAAACTGGGAAAGCTGGGATGACCCGAAAAATTCCTTTACAGCGGCTGTCACCGGTTTGACATTGATCAGGGAGGATGGCGTGATATTGTCCGTATCCTGCGTATTCATCCTCTCCCGTACGACTCTTTCCAGCCTGGAAAGGCCGATACGGTACTGGTTCTGAAGCAGCTCACCTACAGCACGGATCCGGCGGTTGCCCAGATGATCGATATCGTCATTATTGCCGAAGCCGTATTCCAGATGCATATTGTAGTTTATGGAGGCAAAAATATCTTCCCTGGTCACATGCTTGGGAATCAGATCCCGCACCTCCATCCGGATCACCTTTTTGCGGTTTTCGTAATCCGGATACTCCTCCAGAATCCTGGAAAGAATCGGGTAATACACATTTTCCGTGATGCCGAGCTCTTCCTTGAGCTTTTCATCCGAAAAATCCGCCGCCTCGGGAATCCATGCGCGGATATCGACCATCAGGTTGGAAAGGATCTTCACCTCCCTTTCCTCCCTCTCGTCCTCATTCAGCATCCATACCGCTTCCACCGCGGCATTCTGAATTCTGTCCGCCAGGTCCCGTTTCACCATGGTTCCCGCCTCGGCAAGCACCTCTCCCGTCACAGGGTCAATCACATCACGGGCAAGACGGTATCCGGTGATCCGTTTATTGAAATGCAGTTTTTTGTTGAATTTATACCGGCC
>CACZQU010000254.1 GCA_902783305.1 uncultured Lachnospiraceae bacterium
ATCATGACCAAGAGTGCATCCCAAACCCGCATAGATCACAACGATCCAACCTGTCTTTTGAAACAATGCGTAACATATCAATGCAGCCGGATACGTACCGTGTTACTTTAAGATTTCATTAAGCTTATTAACAGATTTGTAAAGTGACACGGTACCAACGTGTGATGCTGACAGCTGCCTCATGATGAACAGCATTCACTCCTCTACATCTAATGCAAACCTGATCTTCTCCAGGAATGCAGAGATATCTCCCCGTACCTTGTTTTCCTCAGCCCCTTCACAACGGGCAGTAAGACTCCGCACAATCATCTCCTCAGTGCACCAGTCAGCTTTCAGCATTCTCCAGATTTCAGCACCTATGGCATTCAGACGGATCATCCCATTGAACTCATCACTAGCATCGCCGACGGTGACAATCACAAAACCCGCACCAATATTATGGCATATATACCCTTCCTTAACCTTATATTTCATCTTTCTACTCTCCAAGGTCTATATTTATTCCTTTGAACAAAACCCTCGCAGCTTCCGGATCTTTCCTGCACGTCATCCGGTATATCCTTGTCTTCCCAATGAGATGATCTAAAATCTCCACAAGCTTTTCATTATATCTGCACCCTTCTACCGGGATATATACCTGCTGCATCAGGGCAGCGATATTAAGCATCGGATCCACTTCTTCTATATGATTCTCCTCCCCGCGTGAAAGAAGAATAATACCGGTCAGCACAGAGCTTCTGTTCTCTCCCCAGCGCTCTTTCCCGCGCCAGGGTGTACCATACGCGATAATCTGTCCATCCTGGCATCTAATGATAGTTTTATCCCCGTTAATAAGTCCCACACGACGCCCGAGCAGCTCCTTGCAGGATCGTAACAGAGTCGTCTTTCCTGTACCGCTGACGGCAGAAACAGCATATGACTTTCCATCAATGATAAAGGTCGCGGCATGGAAAAACAGAGCATTGAAGCGCGGAAGTTCCTTTCCCAGTTCTTTCGACACACAGATAAGCTCCGCTTCTTCAATGTCGATCGGATAGGGGCAGGCTTTCATTTCCCGCTGCATTTCCTGGTCGGAAATATGAATCGTGATATCCGGTTCTGTCCATTCTTCCCTGTAAACCATGTAGTCACTGCACCACTCTCCAATAAGTGCATAACGAGGTTCAATATCGATTAAAAGTTCAGCAACCAGGATCCGAAACACGGCTTCGCCCTCCCAATAAATGATTACAGTGCAAAATGACTCATACGGATTACTGTACACTTTGTGCCCTCACAAACCTCCCCATTATTCGCAATCTGCCGGGCTCCTGCCCATGGATTGGTCATATTGGGGCGTGCAATAAAGTCCTTTCCCTGCTTATGTGCAGGCACGACGTGGGGAACGGCTTTTGCCCCTGAGTCATATATCCTTTCATCAGCAGTTTCATCTCCCGCTCCATTTTCTTGCTGCAATTCGGCCAGGGTAATCTCGCCGGGCATCGGTTAAAGTCAGAACAAATCGGAAGAAAAGGGCAGTTTCCGCAATGGCTTTTTCCATCCCGGGCTTCATTGATCTCCCGAAGCTTGTTTTTGTCTATCCCCTTATCAAGAGTCCCAAGAGACAGATCTTCCGGCATATGTTCACAGGCAAAAAGCCGGCCGTCAGGAGCTGCCACAACAGTAATACCTGCAGGATCTGCCATGCAGATATTCGGGTCGAAAGTGAAAATATCCTTTTTTTCTCCTTTATCTGATGCCATAGGAAAAAAACAGGTACTGTACATGTTTAGTTCCTGAACGCGTTCAAGCAGAAAGTCCAGATCATCCGGATCAGAATAACTGGAAAAGAGCTCATGCGCGTATACTTTAGTCCTTCCCCTCTCCTCCTCATTAAACTCCCCTGCCAGAAAATCCACACATGCGAACAGATCCCCTATGTTCTGCAGATCTGCATTGAGCCTTATAGTAACGCGGATTCCTGCCGCAAGGAGATAGTGAATATTGCGTATGACAGTCCCGAAAGGGTCTGGTAAGCCTGGCAGATAGCGTTTTCTCTTCTCATATTCGGCCTTGGTACCATCGAGCGTTATCTGCACCTCTTCCAACTTCCAGTCTTTCACTGCTTTCTCTGAAAGAGATTCCGTAAACAGGCTGCCATTGGTGATCATGCTGCTGGAAAATGATATTCCGGCCGAGATCAATGCTTTGCATACTTTGTCAATCCTCGATGAACCGCAAAGCGGTTCCCCACCAAACCATTGAATGGAGATGGGTCTGGAATCTGATGAATGATCTCTGATAAAACTGATAAGTTTGTCCTGTATTTCATCAGTCATTACCAGCGGTCTGCCTGTCACTGCTTCCTCATAGCAATACACACATCTGGCATTGCAGGCCGTCAACGGAAGGACTATATACTGCCCGATCTGTCCCTTTGCCAGCTTTTTTTCAAGGTAAATACTCCGGATCTCCCGGTAATACGAATATTCATCGGTATCGTCCCGGACGATAAAAAAATTATCGTAAAGCTCGTCAGCCCCTGCCATGCCGGCCTCTTCCCGGGAATAGGTTCCTGGAAGAAAGAACCGGATCAGAGCCGGGGCAATCCATACCAGCTTTCTTGTCAGAGTATGGAAAAGCACATAGCCGTCTCCGACGAAGAGAAAAAAAACGAAGCAGCTGGCGCGGAGCAATTCTGTAGGATTTTCCGGCATATTCTGTTTTCCGATCAGTAATGAAACAATCTGATCGCCAGGATGAAGTAGTCTATATTTTAGCTCCAAAGCTTGCCCTCCTACAAAAAAGGGGCTGTGAAAAAGATCCGGGCTCAAAGCTGAGCGGCAAGTTGAAATCAGCTTGTCAGGCAGCATCTGAGCCTCATGTCATGACTTTTTCACAACCCTGTTTTCAATTTCAGATTCTCAGATCCAATCCATGCTCACACAGCGGAACTGCTGATTGCCGGAACAGCAAACAGCCTGCCGTCAGCCTCCAAACAGCCACCTGTCGATAATACAGGACCAACCTACACCCCAGCAGACATCAAAGTTACACACTCTGCCTCCACCACCGCGGCTTCCACCTCCGCCGCCTGATGTTTCCAGAAAATCGTCATTAAAATCAAATTTAATAACTTCTGCTTCCGGAGTCTCATATACAAGCGCTTTCATGTCCGACATGTATTTCATCCTCCCATTAATTCGAATAGTATTTACATAATACAAACAGTTTAATACTATCATCTGTTGTATAGCCTGTCAAGTCAGCTGTCAGGGATTTCAGCGCTATTATTACAGACTGGTTTCATAACGGATACGTACCGTGTTACTTTAAGATTTCATTAAGCTTAATAACAAATTTGTAAAGTGACACGGTACCAACGTGGTTGAAATTCTCATCAATAAAAGAGAATAACGGGACAATCAGCTTATCCCTGTTCGAGCGACCGTTTCTCCGCGGCCAGATGCTTACTCAATTCACAGGGCGTCATCCTGCTGTTGGAAACGGTGAGCACCGCGTTGGTGTTCCCTTTGCAGATGCGAAGGGCTATATCAAGAATCTCACCTCTCATTCCGCAAAACAGGATGAACGGTTCCGGCAGTTTTTCCTGCGGGAGATCTGTCAGTACTTCCACCTCAGGATTACTGACAATCTCCCCGATTTGCAGTATATAGCATGGCTGTTCCTTGATAAAACATTCGTACCCTTGCTTCTCCAGCTCCATTTTTAAGGTGTTTGCTCTCATCCTGTCTGAAAATCCGTTAAACCCAAAAAAGAAAATTCGTTTCATTTCCCCACCTCCTCCCGATTATGATATCGTTACACAGTACTGTTGTCGCGGCACCACTGTGCTGAGCGTTGGCTCTGAAAACGATAAAACCACCTAGCAAAAAACGCATCTTATCATCCGGATATGGTTCCATTATCGTATCCGGATGACCATCCCAGGGTTTTTCCCATTTTTCCCATTTTTAGGA
>CACZQU010000255.1 GCA_902783305.1 uncultured Lachnospiraceae bacterium
AGAGCGCCGCGAAAGAAATTCTGGAGGCTGCGCAGGCGTGCGGAAGTGTACTGGAAATCAATGTGAGCGGGGTCTGGAAGACCGTACAGAGAGGATATCCGCAGATCATCTACCCGAGGACAGAGTTCTGGGAGATGGCTTCAGACTACAGGATCTCCGTGATCGTAAACAGTGATGCCCACAGTCCGGAGAGGCTGGATGAAAGCGCCGGGTACGGGCTCGCACTTGTGGAAAAATACGGATTGAAGCGGGTCGAACTGGGATAGGGACGGCCGGCGGAAAAACAGAAGCCCCCGGGAGATAAAATCCCGGGGACTTCTGTTTCCTTCTGAGTTTCGGAAGGGCTGTCTACTTAACGATGTCTTTCCCGATGATGGCTCCGCTTCTGCGGATCTTGGAGGTGACAAGACTGAAATAGTACTGATCACCCTCTCTCGTAAAATGTGTTCCGTCGGAATTGTACAGATTTGCCCAGTTCAGGATACTTCCGATGCCGATATAGCGGGAGCCGCCGACGGCTTTCTGAAGGGCCCGGTTGAACTGCATCACATTGTAGCCGAGGTAGCTGGTTTTGTAGTTTCCTCTTTCCGGCACAAGGGCCAGATAATAGACCACCGGCTTATACTTCTTTCCGTTGATTTTCACGGAGAGGGCGCCGAGCTTTTTCCCCAGCCAGGTCATCCGGGTTTTGGACTTTTCCACCCAGTTGACAAAACCGATGTCGTTTGGGGTGGCTTCAATGACGATAATACAGGATTTCCAGGTCTTCAGGCTGTTTTGTACGATGGAAACCATCTGGCGGTAATAATTGGCATCTTTATACTGGCTGGCTGCGATCACCAGAGGCTTGTGCCTCCATTTGCCGGTGAGCCAGGTGTCCAGCTTTAGATGGTGTCCTCCCACCGTGGCGACATAGGATACCTGCCCTACATTGGTATCCATACCCACGACGCGGCTGTCTCCGATAATCAGAACATTGGATTCATCGGTGCGGTCCACGTTGATATGCGATCCGTTTCCGCCGGCAAGTATTCTGACGGGAAAGAGCGGCAGGAGCAGCAGGGAAAGAATCAGCAGACAGCTGACCGGTTTCAGGCTGTTCTTTAAATGCATGGAATCACTCCTTTTTTAAAACCCCTGAAGAATTCCGGGGTACAGAACCAGCAAAGCGATCGACTCTTACTATATAAATCATATGAGTAAAAATGTCAAGAGCGGGAAAAAATACGCCTTGTGACGATCCGCCAGAAGTGAGAAAATAGGAGGCCTGCATGAACTTTTTAGAAGTTTTTCGTGATTTGTTCGAAAAAACATGAAAAAGAGGTGAATGACCTGACGGAATATGATATAATATACGCAGGAAGCACATCCGCGGCATCCGGATGAAATTCAGACGAAAAACGGAAGGAGAGCAGCAATGGACTTTAAAACAGATGGAACAAAAACCTGGCTGGAGGATGAGAACGGCAGGCAGATTGCAGTACTGGATTACCCGGAAATCCGTCCCGGTGTAGTGAATCTGGTGCATACGGAAGTGGACGGCTCTCTGAAAGGACAGGGGATTGCCGGGAAAATAACACAGTTTGTGGCGGATCAGCTCAGGGAAGACGGCCGGAAAGCAGAACTTACCTGTTCTTATTCCGTACGCTGGTTTTCCAAACATCCGGAGTACGAGGATGTGCTGGCGGATCCGGAGGAAGAGCGCAGAAAAGCCGCGGAACTGGCCGGGCCGGCCTGCGGAATCAAAGGCTGACGGCTGCGGGGCGGTTCGTGGACGGAAGGATATACTATGTCGAACTATGTCTGGAACAGGGTGATCTGCCGAAAGGAAGAAATGGATCGCTGGCTGGCGGATCCGGATCCCTTCGGGGACGGGAAGCAGGACAGTCTGCCGGCTTTTTCATTTAACAGGCTGGCGGATGTAAAATCGGGGAAGGAATACGGGGAGAAAGCCGGTGTGCCGGTATGGTATGAAAAGGGAGCTGTCTGCAGGGACTACGGGGGCGGCCGGGTGGAACTGAAATTCTGTACGCTGTGGCAGTACCCGATTCAGGCTATCGGCAGGTTTCTGGAACTGGCGCCGGATACCCTGTGGTACGCGGTGGAAGAAAACCATATCTATGTTTCCAGATTCTGCCGGGAGGAAAGCTTAAAAGAGGATGTCCTTCTGATAGAGGATGCCTTCCCGCGGTGGGAGGAGGAAAACAAAGAACTGCCGGATTCCCTGCCGGAGGCAGATGACGCTGTCTGGTATTTCCTGCCGGA
>CACZQU010000256.1 GCA_902783305.1 uncultured Lachnospiraceae bacterium
CTGGCTTTCAGGAATTCCGTGCCAAAGCGCACCGTCGCCTCATCATGAATAAAGGCGCTCATGATTTGCCCTGCATAGACCCGGTACTCAGCGACACATACGAACGCAAATGACAGACCGGTTATCCTGGCAAAATTGAAAACCTCATTTCAATATACTATAACCAGTCGGCATTTACAATAAAAAAGCCCCTTTGCCAGGAATTTCTTACATTCCGGTAAAAGGGCAGTAATCCTCTGTTGTCACTTTGCAGCACTATACATCCAGTTCCGGCGGAATATCCAGCTTCTCCGGCCTGGGCGATCCGTTTTTCTTCCTCTGGCGCACACATTCCGTCAGGAGATATTCTATCTGTCCGTTGACAGAACGGAAATCATCCTCCGCCCAGGCTGCAATCTGATTATACAGGGTCTCCGAAAGCCGGAGCGGAACCTGCTTCTTTCGATCTGCCGCCATCAGTAAATACTCCCGGAATTCACTATCGGCTGCGCATCACGGTTTCCGCATAATACCACCAGAAGATTGGAAACCATTGCCGCCTTACGTTCGTCGTCAAGCTCCACGACGTTATTCTCACTTAAGCGGTCCAGTGCCATCTCCACCATGCCGACTGCACCGTCCACAATCATCTTCCTTGCGTCAATAATCGCGGAAGCCTGCTGTCTCTGCAGCATGACGGCAGCAATCTCCGGCGCATAAGCCAGATAAGTGATGCGTGCCTCCAGGATCTCCAGCCCGGCGTCTGTCACCTTACTCTGGATCTCCTGACGGATTCTCTCCGCCACTACGTCACTGGATCCTCTCAGACTTCCCTCGTCGGCAATCCCGTCTCCCGTGGTATCCACATTCGGCGCAATATCATAAGGATAGATCCGGACGATGTTGCGCAGCGCGCTGTCGCACTGGAGGGAAAGATATTCTTTATAATTGTCCACATTAAATACCGCTTTCGCCGTGTCAGTAACGCGCCACATCACAGCGATTCCGATTTCCACCGGATTTCCAAGGCAGTCATTCACCTTCTGACGGTTATTGTTCAAGGTCATGACCTTCAAGGAGATTTTCCGGTTCACAATCTGAGCGGAAATATCCGGATTGCCGTTAACCTTGAATATGGTTTTTTCACTGCGGTCCGCATCCACGTCTCCGCTTTGATTCAGGCGGGTTTTTGCCGCGGGATTCACACTGATGCAAAACGGATTCACATAATAAAATCCGGCATCCTTCAGGGTACCGATATACTGGCCAAAAAGAGTGAGCACCAATCCTTCCTGCGGTCCAAGTACCTTAAGTCCCAGGTAAGGCAGCCAGCCCAGGGAAAGATAAATGATGGAAGCAACCATTAAAGCCCACATTTCTTTGATCGAACTCCATACACAAAGAGCAATGGCCGCCCCATACAAAACGGTAAAAAGAATCATCATCAAAAAACCATGTTTCCTGTTGGAAAGAACTTTCTCTGTCATCACAATCCCTCCAATTCGGGCAGAATCCGCACCCACGGATCTGCAGATCGATTATTCTGCTTAGCAGGTAAAAGCAATAAAATGTTCCTTTTCCTTGCTCTCCCCTCAGATATCATCCCGATGGTTTCTCTGTTTCGAAATGATTGCTATCTGGATGATGTTTGTATGATATCATATTGATATCGTTTTGTCAAGACCAATCGTCCGATTTTTCTGCCTGGTGATTTCTTACTATTCACGGATTACGGGTAAAGCCACGCGCGGGCGAATGGTACCCGAAATGGCACGTTCTCACTCGTCCTCGGCGTCATTCTGCACGGCAATCCTTTTTCTGTTCAGGAAAACGGCATAACAAGAATCTGAACACGCAAAAGGCCGGTGCGAAGTATACACGATCGCACCGGCCTTTCACTGAGGCAGACAGCCAGCCGTCCCCTCGTTGACCACCAGTTGCAGCCTTTATGGCTTCCATCCAATCATCGCCGCTTTCCCCTCTTCCGTAACGGGCTTGATCCATTTTCCACGGAACAGATGCACCTGCATCAGTACATAACGGATCGGTTCATCGACATAGCAGCACACAAATACCGCAAGCGTGGGCCAATGAAAAACCATCCCCGCCGTCCATACGCAGGGAATAACCATCACCCACATAAACACAATCTCCAGTATAGTTCCATAGGCTGCGTCCCCTGCTGCCCGGAAAGTATCATTCTGCACCCAGTTCCCCATACGGATCAGCGCTGCTGCCGCATAGATACACAGAAATCCGAAGGCAATCCGGAAGCTTTCTCCATGCATCCCCATAGCTGACAGTATCGGGGTGTGAAACAGCACCAGCAATCCGCATATGGATCCGATAAAGCCCTGACACAGATAAATCAGACGCCATGCCCTGTCATAGGCAAGATCGATATATCCTGCTCCGACCTCCTTGCCCACCAGTATCGAGGAAGCATTGGAAAATCCGGCAAAAAAGCCGATGATCAATCCTTCCAGTGTCCTGAAAACAGCCACTGCCGCAATGGCCTCCTCAGGCTGCCTTCCCAGAACGATATTGATCACCATATTCCCCAGTCCGATCATCACCTCATTCATGATGATGGGAAAGCATTTGATAAAATATGCCCTGACCAGACTGCCATCCCAGCGGAAATGTCTCTTCACCGCAAGAAGATAGGGATGTCTGGTCCGCCATGCCAGGATAACTACCACGGCGAGATTGACCAGCTGAGCAATCACCGTTGCCAATGCCGCTCCTCTGACACCCAGTGCCGGAAAGCCCAGATGTCCGAAGATCAGAACCCAGTTCATGCCGATGTTTGCCGCTACGGCCGCTGCCGAACCATACAGCGGAATCCTCACCCTTTCAGTACAGCGCAAAAGAGACGCCATCGCCATGGAAAGAACCATCATCGGATAGGCAAAGCCTATAATTCTCAGATACTCTGTCCCAATTCTCCGGATAGATTCCTTGTCCGTATACAGACGCATAATCCACTCCGGGTGAAGTACCGCCGTCATCCCAAAAGCTGTCCCGACTGCCATCATGCAGACCAGCGTCAGGCCATAGGACCGGTTGATCCCGTCGTCATCACCTGCCCCCCAGAACTGAGAGAAGAACATCATGCCTCCACCAACAAACCCCCAGTATCCGCTGAACATCAGTGAAGAAAACTGAGCGCACAATCCTACTGCCCCCACTTCCTGCTGCCCAAGGGAAGCAATCATCATCGTATCGATCATGGAACCCGTTGTCGTCATCAGATTCTGCAGGGCTACCGGAATGGCAATCACTGCTACCCTGGGAAGGAAATCTCTCCATGAAAAATCTGTTTTCCTCTTTTTTCTTGTTCTGATCATTATCAATACTCCGTAGTACGTAGTAATATCCGAAGTCTGCCTGTGACGGTTCTTCGACAGAAAAATCGTTGTCGTTACAATTTACATCCTGACCTTCCCCGCGCGCGGGGAAGGGGCAGACCGTGAATTGTAACTCTTTTCCGTCAACAAGCAACCTCTGATTGACCCTGATTGACTTTTTTACCTGCTATGGTAATATTATGGTATGCTTTCAGGCATCAACATCCTTATTCAGGCTGACTTCAGGAAAAGATAGTCAGCCTGATGATAAGGAAAAAAAAATATCAGATAAAGCCATTATGAATAACGGCCATTGCAGAGTTTATGAATGGAAATCTTTAATACCCATGTAATAAGGAGGCGGCATCTATGGCTATGGACAAGCTGAATGAGATTTACAGAAATGTCAGGAACCCACTTGCTGAACTGCAGCAGTCAGACCTTTATAAGATATGGGAAGAGCAGAACAGGAATTCTGCCGTAAACTCCAGGCAAGACCAGACTTTCACCGGCCACATCCGGCAGTGGATACTCGGTCTGAATCCTTTATCGAAGACCGCCTTCATCATCGCCATACTTCTTCTTGTCACCGGCTTTATCCTGCTTGTCATTGCCAGAAAAAAGGAGCGCCGGGAAAAGCAGGCTGCTGTTCAGACCACGGAAACTGTTACAGGGGTCGTCAGAAGCGTAAGCCTGAAGGCAGAAGGAAAGAAAAAGCGGCGATACGGACTTATCGAATTTGAATACAACGGTTTTATGTACACTCAGGGCTTCTACCTGCCAATCCAGCCGGAATATGATACAGGAAAACCGGTATCCATCCTGGTAAATCCGGATGATATCCGGCTTTCCAGGGTTGTAACCCCTTTCTCTGTTGAGCTTTCACCGGTCAGAAACATCGCCATGTGGTTCGTGATCATCGGGATTACTATTCTTCTTTGCCTGCTTCTGTAAAAAATTTACTTTACGGTACAGCCGCTTTTCGTATGGATTGTACCAGATACAAACTTCCTTGCATCTGATCCAAACGTAGAGGCCGGATTCAACATCCGTTTATTCCCGATGCCTTCCATGATTTTTGCAAGCCTCGCGCAGCAAGTGCGCGAGGCTTACTGAATCCGATTTCAGAAGATGATTCCTTACGGTTCATTCCCCATATAACTCATCCATGTTTAACGACCAGATTTCATCGAGTTCATCCATGGTCCGCATTTCTCCTTCATATTCGATGCC
>CACZQU010000257.1 GCA_902783305.1 uncultured Lachnospiraceae bacterium
TAACTGTCCGTAAGCACCGGGTCTGCCGAGGCCATCACACAGTTTCTGACGACCGGATTTCCGCCTTCCTCAAAATCCAGATCCCCGCATATATGGTCGACCACGATGAAATCCTGACGGATCGCCTTTCCCAGATGCGCGATTGGCGTATGCAGCCCCATCCGGTGAAAACGGGATTTTTCCTGATTGGGAATCAGTCCCTTCATATTCTTCAGGGCACAGGTGACTTTTGTCTGGCAGTGGCCTTTCAGAACAGGAACATTGATCAGAAAATCGATCCGGTCCACCACATCCGTAACATTGAGCGCAACTCCCGCACAATCCACACTGTGCCATTCTTCCTTCTGAGTATCGATAAACGGTACGCCATATCGTTCCGACAATTCACGGTATCCGCACAGATCATAAGCATCCGCTGTACGGTCTCCCACCCAGGACCCTTCCGCGATCAGAAGGTTCTTAAAGCCGTTCTCCTGAAGATATTCAATGATCCCTGCAACAACCTCGGGATGTGTGGTTGCTCCGAATTCCGCCGGTGTCGGACAGACAAGGTTGGGCTTGATCCCGATGCACGCATTCCGGTCCCCGATACGCTCAGCCAGACCGGCTGCCGCCAGAAGAGCGCTGGTCATCCGTTTGTAATCCGTTCCGTATATTTTCCAGATCTGATTGTCCGAAAGCATGTCTTTGGTCACAATATCCTCCGAAAATCGATGCTGCATTCCCCTTCTGAAATCAGAACCGGCACAACATCTGTAAATGAATATTTTTGTGGTGTCAGGCTGTCATCAGAAAAATCATAGACCAGAATTTCCCTTTTATCAGGATCCACGATCCAATATTCACGGACGCCTGCGTTTTTATACTTGTAAGTCTTAAGAAACAGGTCCCGGGATCTGGTTGATCCCGAAAGAATTTCCAACGTCAGATCCGGCGCTCCAGGAATAAATCTGCCGCTCAGATCCACCTCTCTGCACAGAATAAACAGGTCCGGCTGCACCATGGTCCGGTCATCCCGATCCAGCTGGACGTCGCATGGAGCAACAAACAGCCTGCATTTTCCCCGATGCTTCTCCACACATCTGTCAAACTGCACTGCCAGCTTTACCAGGATCTGCTGATGCAGAACGGACGGTGAAGCCATGTCAAACAGCTCTCCATCGATCAGCTCTACCCTTCGTTCATCCGGAATAGAATAATAGTCATCCAGTGTATAACCATTTTGCCCATTTTTTCCAAAAGGGAACGCTGTTTCCTGTACAAAGTCTGTCCGTCCTGTTTCCTCCAATATCGTATATTCTTTTTTACTGCTTTTCTTCTCTTCTGTTGTCATAGGCCAATCCCCTGTGAAAAGATGCTGCTTTTTGGTAAGTTTCTCCTGACTGACGCTTTTATCACGGCCGCAGACTTTCCAGGAAATCCAGCTTCTCTGTGATCACGGACAGATCCACCAGGCATTTGTCATCCCAGATTCCCACAGGGATCTTTTCCGTGAAATCATAAGCGCGGAATAACAGCATTTCATCATTTTTAAAGACTATGACCTGCCTGCTTTCAGGATTGACCATCCAGCATTCTTTCACGCCGGCTTTCAGATATTTGTTCAGTTTTATGATAAGATCCTTTTTGCCGGAGGACGGTGACAAGATCTCCACAACCAGATCCGGGGCGCCATAACAGCCAAAATAACGCTGTTTCTCCCGGTCACAGAGCACCAGAACATCCGGCTGTACCATGGTTCGGTCGTCCTGATCCAGCTGAACATCGTAAGGCGCTGCGTTTACGGAACAGTTTCCATGATTCTGTCTGACAAACAACCTCAGCTGAAGGGAAATCTCCATGGATATTTCCTGATGCATACTGGATGGGGAGGACATGTCATAAAGTACACCATCGATCAGCTCTGCACGTTTGTCATCCGGTATTGCATAGTAATCCTCCAGTGTATATTCTCCCTGCTGTTTTTCCGAATGCAGCTCCCGAACCGCTTTTGTTCCATAAGCATACCCGGATTCCATGAGGCGGTCCCCCCATCTTCTTGCGGAATCGCTTCCCGGGATTTCCGGCTGATCTGCCGCGGTTTTCTTTCCGAGGACTTTTTCCAGCCCTTCAATGGCAGCTCTTCGCGGCGCTTTTGTTTCCCCGCTGAAAATCCGCTGTATCGTCCCCACCGGGACACCGGACCGGGCAGCAAGTTCCTTATTGCTCAGGCCCATTTCTTTCTTCCTGGATTTCATTTCCTCCAATGTCATTCTGAAATCCTCCATGCCAGTTTTTAACCATGATATCACAAGCGAAATCATTTTTCAACTATATGCATTTGAATTTCAACCATTTTAAAACCAAATCGACATAGAACTCAAAAAGAAGAGGCGTGCGAAAAACAGCTCCCGTTTCTCACACGCCCCGGATTCTTTCCGTGCCTTCTATTCTGCTGATTCTTCCTGTTCTGCCGGATCAGCCGGTTCTTCCGGATCAGCCGGCATTTCCGGCTCGGTATCTTCCTGTGCGGTTATGGACAGTGCCCGTTCCCGGATGCTTTTCTTCGGAACATTTACAGGTTTTTTCTTCGCAGCCCCGGAAGCCATCCTGCCTGCCGGCGGGACCGCATAGATCCTGTCAGGATCCTTCTTTCCCATCTTCCACAGCTTGATGGCGTTCCACAACAGGAGCACCGGGAA
>CACZQU010000258.1 GCA_902783305.1 uncultured Lachnospiraceae bacterium
TGACGAGGGCAAGGAGACGCTCTTGCAGGCTGCGCCGGAAGAAGCGCCGACCGATACCGCCCCAAAGGCAGCCGACCCCGGGATGGGTTATATCTTTGAGCACACGCGCGGAAAAAAATGCCTGATCTTTACGAATTCCCGTGAGGAGTGTGAAGGCGTCTGCCAGCAGCTCAGGCAATACTGCGAGGTCAACCATGAGCCCGACCGCTTTCTGATTCATCACGGGAATCTGTCTGCTTCCTACCGCGAAAGCGCTGAGGACGAGATGAAGGATGATGACTCTCTGATGTCCGTGTGTGCTACGGCGACATTGGAACTGGGCATTGATATCGGCAGGCTGGAACGTGCCTTTCAGATCGATGCGCCCTTTACCGTTTCCGGTTTTCTTCAACGTATGGGCAGGACCGGGCGGCGGGGCACACCATCTCAGATGTGGTTTGTCATGCGGGAGGATCACCCTGAACCCAGGGCAATGCTGCCGGAATGCATTCCCTGGTATCTCATTCAGGGGATCGCTCTGGTACAGCTGTATATTGAAGAGCGCTTTGTGGAACCACCGCGCATGGACAGGCTTCCGTACAGCCTTTTGTATCATCAGACTATGAGCACACTGGCTTCCCATGGGGAAATGACTCCTGGCGAGCTGGCTTCCCGGGTTCTGACCTTAAACTGCTTCCGCGGGATTACACAGGAAGATTACCGTGCGCTGCTGCGCCATCTCATCGGGATCGATCATGTAAACCGCACGGAAAACGGAGGCTTGATCGTGGGGCTTGCCGGGGAACGGATCGTGAACAACTATAAGTTTTATGCGGTGTTTCAGGAAAATGTCGAATATACAGTCCGTTCCGGATCCGAACAGATTGGTACAATCGTGAAACCACCGCCAGCCGGAGACAAGATTGCCATCGCAGGCCGGGTATGGGTCGTGGAAGAAGTGGATCACAAACGACGCGAAATCCTGTGTACGCTGGTGAAGGGAAATATTCCGGCTTATTTCGGAGATGTGGCAGGGGATATTCATACCCGTATTCTGGAGCGGATGATTCAGGTGTTAAGAGAAGAAAAGAATTATCCTTATCTGATGCCGCATGCGGTGTACCGACTGAAGGAAGCCAGGGATACTTTCCGCAGGTCACAGATGGCGGAAAAGCCGCTTGTTTTTCTGGGGGGAAAAATGTGGGCGCTGTTTCCGTGGGTGGGATCTTATGCTTTTCTTGCGCTGGAGAGGCTGTTAAAGCTTCGCTGCGGACTCAGACTGGGGCTGAAGGGTCTGCAGTCGTCCCGCCCGTATTATATGCAGTTTACCATGAAGGCGAATGAAGAAGAGTTTTACGAGATCATCGGTGAGGAAGCCGAGGAGGAATTTGATCCGCTGGAGCTGGTTTATCCCGGGGAGGTTCCTGTGTTTGAGAAGTACGATGAATATGTACCCGAGGAACTGGTCCGTAAGGGATTTGCGTATGGTGTACTCGACGTGGAGGGTATGAAGCAAAGAGTGAAGAGCTGGTCAGTCAGGTAAATCATGAACAGAATGAATGAAATAGAAAAGAACAGAAGTTTTTACCAGGAGCATGTAGCGGATATGATCCATGCGGATTTTTCAGAAGTGGAAGACCGGATCGCGGTTGGAATTGCCGGTGAGGGATCTGACTGCTTCGGATATGATGATGAAATATCCAGAGATCATGATTTTGGCACCGGAGTATGCCTGTGGGTTACGGATGACGATATGGAGTTGTTTGGCCGCAGACTGTCTGTTGCCTATCGTGAACTGGTAGACCGCGCTCAAAGATCGTATTATACCAGGAGACTGAGTGAACGCAGAGGAGTCATGACCATTCATGATTTCTATTCAAATATCCTTCGGGTGGACTGTGACACGGCAAACTGCCGGCTGTCCGAGAAATCATGGTATGAGCTGGATCATTCCTGTCTGAAGACAGCAACAAACGGAGAGGTTTTTCGGGATGATCTCGGGGTTTTCACGGCGTACAGAAAATTATTGCTGAATTATTATCCGGACCGGGTATGGCGGATCCGGATAGCGGAACAGCTGCATGAGTATGCGGCAGCTTTACAGGTGAATTATGCCAGGTGTATGACCAGGGGGGATACTGTGGCGGCGCAGATGTGCAGACTGCAGGGATTGCGGTCAGCAATGGAGCTGTTTTTCCTGCTGAAGAGAGAGTATCCTCCCTATTATAAATGGACCTTCCGTGCCTTACGGGATCTGGACGGGGAGGGGGATTTTTCCGGGAAAATACAGGAGCTGGCGGATACCGGGATCAGCCGGGAAGCCTGGAACGGAACAAGGTATCATCCCAACAGAGTAAACTATAAGGACAGAATTGTATCCCTGGCAGAGGAGATTGCTTCAGAAATAGAATGGATGCTGAGGGAGAAGCAGCTGATTAAAGGGGGAAGCCTGTATCTGGAGAGCTATGTGGATGAAGTATCAGGGCTATAAGGGCTCATCTTGACTTAGCCGTTCGGCATAGTATATAATGAAACTGCAAAAAAATAAGCCGAACGGCTAAGTACGTTTGCGGAAGACTTCAATTTGTTCGAACGGCGAAATGGAGGAGCCTATCATGGTGACAGATGCCGCATCCTTTGGTCATGCGATACGTGAGAGGCGAAAAGAGCTTGGATATACCCAGGCTTTTGTCTCGGAGTTCAGCGGGTTCAGCGTCAGCTTTATTTCGGACCTGGAAAACGGGAAGAGCACCGCGGAGCTGGGGAAAGCAATTTATCTGGCTAATCTGCTGGGACTGGACTGCCATCTTACTCCAAGGAGTGAAAACTAATGGAATTAATTGTCAGTATTGAGTTAAATGGTGAAATGATTCCCGCAGGTATGATAATTGGCAGTCAGCCGTCCGATGCCTGCTTTTCCTATTTTCCGGAATTTCTTCATCACCCGGATGCTGCCGCACTTTCCATCAGTATGCCTCTTCGGGAGGAACCATACCCGGCACTACAGACGGAGGTATTCTTTGAAGGATTATTGCCGGAGGGATTCACCCGTCATTCCGTGGCACAATGGATGCACGTGGATGAGTCTGATTATCTGTCGATTCTGCATGCTTTAGGCCGGGAATGTCTTGGCGCGATTTGTGTCACTGAGCCAGGTGAGGAACTGAAAGCATCTTATGAGCCGATTACCGAACAGCAGGTGAGGGAACTGGCATCGGAAGGAGCGACGAAGTCTGCGGAGATGGTGACAAAGTCTCATCTGTCACTTACCGGCGCATCCGGCAAGGTGGGCTTATACTATGCACCGGACCAAAATGAGTGGTATCTGCCATGGGGAACAGCTCCGAGTACGCATATCGTGAAGCAGAGCCATGTCAGGCTGGACGGTATAGTCACAAATGAGCAGCTGACTTTGCTGACGGCGGCAAAATGCGGCATATCCATTTCAAACAGCTTCATTATCAATACGGGCTCCGGAAAAGAGTATGAGGTGCTGTTTGCCACACAGCGTTATGACCGCGTTTTTTCTGACGATGCAAAGAGAATCAGCGGACTTGCGCGCCCGCTGCGGCTTCACCAGGAGGATTTCGCCCAGGCAATGGGCATATCAGCGTCCAGCAAATACGAAAGAGAATATTCCGGCCACATGCGGGAAATGTTCGATATTCTCCGGCGGTATTGCTCTGATCCTGTACGGGACCAGCTGCGCCTGTGGGACATGATTGTCTTCGATTACCTGATCGGAAATACCGATGCCCATATCAAAAACTTTTCCTTACTGTATGGCTCCAGCCTGAAGAGTATCCGTCTGGCTCCCGCTTACGATATGATCAGCACGACAGTCTATGAGCAGAGTACAAGGGATATGGCATTCAGTATCGGCGGGGCATATTCCATTGATGAGATAAGCAGCGACCATTTCCGCAAGGCGGCGAAGGAAGCGGGACTAGGTGAACGGATGGCAATGCGGCGCTATGAAGAGATGTGTCATCGGTTCAGAGAAGCCCTTCGGGAAGCTGCCGGGGAGCTTGTTGAGGCAGGATATTCCAAAGCCGGTGAGATGGAAACGCGTATTCTTCAGACTGGCGGAATCAGCAAGGTCAGCCAGGGGACTGGCCTCTGACTGAAATTCGTTTACCATAAATATGGGAATAACAGCGAAATCACGACAAAGCACTCCTGAGGATGAGGCAAAAGAAATCATTTCCTTCTGACCGCACACTTGCGATGATGTAATCCATGTGGTAAACTCATGATTACCGGAACCGGATCAGTGCGGATCCATCCGAAAACAGGTACAAGACAGACACAGCCATGTCAGACGGGGGTAATGAAAATGAAGATTTATGATGTGACAGACAAGGCTTTTGCAGAGTATGGACGTGTTATTGACGGAGCCTGTGTTTCTGATATTCTGGAAACACTGAAAACACAGACACCAGTCCCGGAGGGGACGGTGTATGTTCCGGATTTTGAGCCGATTACTTCTCTGGATGAAGCGAAGAGATTAAGTCTTACTCTTTTTGGAGGTGTCCCGGCACAGTTCGGATACTGCAATGGACACAATACCAGACTGAACTGCCTGGAATACCACAGATGCAGCGAGTTTAATCTTGGAACGGAGGATTTTATTCTTCTGCTTGGCAGGCAGCAGGAGATTGAGGACGGCGTTTTTGACACAGAAAAGGTGAAAGCCTTCCGGGTTCCTGCGGGGGTTCTGGTCGAGGTCTACGCGACATCACTGCATTATGCTCCCTGCCATGTGGATCCGTCAAAAGGCTTCCAGGTTCTGGTCGTTCTCTCTAAAGGGACGAATGAGGCAAGACCGGATTTTGAGAATGATGCGGAAGAGGATAAGTATCTTACCGCTGCCAACAAATGGCTGCTTGCGCATGAGGAGTCTGCTGAGGCAAAAAATGGCGCGGTTGTCGGCTTAAAAGGCGTGAATATTGATATTGCGGGGGATCTGTAAAACAGAATCCTGAACAGATATCCTGGTCAGTGACTCTGAAAGGAAGAAAAATGGCTGAAACAGAGGGAAAACTGAAAAGAGAAGTGGGACTGGCAGCAGCAACGTCCCTGGTAGTGGGCTGTGTGATAGGAGCAGGTGTTTTTTTTAAGCCTTATGCGATTTATCAGGCGACAGGAGGAGCGCCTGGAATGGGAATCCTGGCCTGGGTCATCGGAGGCTTGATGAGCGTTTTTGGCGCACTGACCTTTGCGGAGCTCTCACTCCTGTTTCCGCAAACCGGAGGAATGATGACCTATCTGTCAAAGGGGTTTTCGGAACGGATCGGCTTTCTGGCAGGGTGGATGCAGGTGGCGATCTTTTATCCTTCTTTTCTGGCAGGATATGGGGTTAAGGTAGGGGAAGAACTGTCCGAGTATTTTGGGGGCCATTTTGCGCTTCCCATCAGCCTGCTGGTGATTGCTGTACTTGCGGCGGTAAACATTCTTGGCACCAGACATGCCGGAAGAATGCAGGTAACAGCTACAGTCTGCAAGCTTGTACCTCTTTTCGTATTGATTGTGTTCGGGTTTTTGTGGGGCAGCGGCGCTTCTCCTGTTCTTTCCCCCCTGGTGGGTGAGGGCAAAAGCGCCGGTAGTGTATTGGGCACTACTCTTTTAGCCGTATTGTTCGCTTTTGAGGGCTGGACAAACGTCGGAGCTGTTGCCGGGGAGATGAAGCGCCCGGAGAAGGATCTGCCAAAAGCGATTATCGGTGGAGTGCTTATCATTATGGCGGTATATCTGCTGATCAATATTGCTTATCTCAGGGTCATTCCGGCACAGGAGCTGATGAATCTGGAATCCCCTGCAGCCGCTGTGGCGGTCAGACTTTTCGGCCCTCGGGGAGGGATGCTGGTCAAGACCGGGATTATTATTTCCGTGATCGGAGCAGGAAACGGATTTCTGATGGCCGGTTCCCGGGTGGCCTATCAGATGGCTGAACAGGGAATGCTGCCTGGCAGCAAAAAGCTGGCAGCACTGAACGGCAGCAAGGTTCCTTCGAATGCGATTCTCCTTGTAAGCATCCTGGCATGTCTGTATTCCTTCAGTGGTGAATTTGATCTTCTGACAGATCTTGGGGTTTTCTCCTGCTGGGTGTTTTATACCCTTACCTTTGCCTGTGTGATGTATCTGCGCCGGACGCATCCGGAATGGGTTCGGAAATACAAAGTGCCGGGCTATCCTCTGGTACCGGTGATTGCGGTGTTCAGCGGGCTTTATGTTGTGGCAAGCCAGTTGTTCTGGTCAGGAAGGCGAGGGCTTGTCATGTCGGTTTGCAGCGTGGTCGTGACGCTGATCGGCTTACCTTTATACCGAAAGGGAAACAGCAGATAATCAGATTGAAAAACGGACAGGGAGATTTCCCTGTCCGTTTTTTTACGCTTCTGTACCCAGCAGCCCGAGCTCTTCCGCGTGCTCCTTCATTCCGCTGATACAGATCTGGGCCACATCCCGTACTTCCATGCCCAGCATCTCACATCCCTGCAGAATCAGCTCCCGGTTGCATTTTGCGGCAAACCGCTTATCCTTAAATTTCTTCATGAAGCTTTTGACCTCCAGATCCGTGATGCCGTTTGGCCGCATTCGTGCCGCGGCCTGGATGATGCCGGTCAGTTCATCTACGGTGAACAGGCTTTTTTCCAGATTTGACTCCGGTTTTACATCCGTACAGATTCCATAACCGTGGGAGAGGATTGCCCGTATTTCCTCCGGCTCCAGACCAGCCTCATGTAAAGGCTCAGCGGTATGCTGCAGGTGTTCCTCCGGGTATTTTTCATAGTCGTAATCATGGAGCATGCCGATAGCCTGCCAGTGCTCCACATCCTCTCCGAAATGCGCAGCCATTGCTCCCATCGAGTAACATACATTTTTGGCATGGATGATCAGATGCTCCTGTGTCACCATTGAAGCATTCAGCTCCTTTGCCTGTTCCAGTGTAAGCATATCCGGTTTCCCCCTTTTCTTTTGCGTAATCGTTACTGAACAGAAAGATACTGTTCATCACCGCGAAGCGGCGAGTCACAGGATCGATCGGCATCAGGACGAATGCAAACTGGCGTATATGGATGAGTTGTAGACCATAGTATCACACTGAAGACATTTCTACAATGGGTTCAGTTATCCCGTGGGGATGTACCATTCACCCGCGCGTGGCTTTACGGTTAATCCGTGAACGGTAACTTTTGGTTGCCATCCGCCTGCATGTGGCAGTTGTCGGGTGAAAAGCAGAAAAAGCGCTGGAATCAGGCAGCGGGATGAAAAAAGGAATGATGAAAACGCGGAAGTGAAGTTGGAATGATCCCGCCGCAGAAGAGAGAAAGAA
>CACZQU010000259.1 GCA_902783305.1 uncultured Lachnospiraceae bacterium
GCAGCCTGACGAGACGGTGTTCCCTCAACCACCTTTTACCTCAACATCATATAAAAGGAGTATATATGTTTGAAGCAAAGACGAATCTGAAAACTGCTGTTTTTTTTGCTGACGGATGCGAAGAGATAGAAGGCCTCACTGTCGTCGATCTTCTGTATCGGGCGGGAATCCCCTGCACGAAAGTATCGATCAACGAGGCCCCCGAAGTCACCTCCTCCCACGAGATCACCTTCCGCACAGACACTACCATCGCGGAGCTGGATTTTGACGAGTACGATATGCTGATCCTTCCCGGCGGTGTCCCCGGGACCCCGAACCTGCGCGCCTGCGAAAAGCTCATGGAGGAAGTCGTCTCCTTCTGTAAAAAAGGAAAACAGATTGCCGCGATCTGCGCGGCACCGGGTATTTTTGCCGAGCTCGGCCTCTTAAAAGGCATTCCCGCAACCTGCAACCCCACCCGCGATGACCTGCTCAAAGAAAGCGGCGCTCTGCTGACCCATGACAATGTCGTCGTAAGCGGCAACATTATCACCAGCCGTGCCATGGGAACAGCCATCCCCTTTGGACTTGCCATTGTCGCCCACTATCTGGGTGAAGACACTGCGCGTGCCCTCGGAGAAAACGTCCTTTACTGCAATCCCTGAGAATGAGAATCTGTCCAGTGACAAAAAGCCCCTGCGCCGCGGCGCAGGGGCTTTTTCCATGTCATCAAATGTCTTCGATAAATCAACGGACATAAATGCGTGCATACTCAAGTATCGAGGAGGCGAGCTTCTTCGTGAACACATCGGAGCGCACCCGCCACTTCCAGTTGTCTCCCAGTGTGGAAGGCGTATTGATCCTGGCTTCGCTTCCCAGACCGAGATAATCCTGCAGAGGAATGATGCATGTGTCCGCGACACTCATCATGGCTGTGCGGATCATCGCCTCTACAGCACCGCCTTTATCCTTTACCCCCAGATAACGCAGGGCATAGGAACGGACATCGGGATCGGTATTGCTGATCCAGCCGAAGGAGGTATCATTATCGTGTGTACCCGTGTAGACGACGCAGTTCCGTGTAAAATTGTGGGGCTGATAATCACTGTCACTTTTCGCGTCGAAGGCGAACTGCAGGACTTTCATGCCGGGATAGCCGGTCTCTTCCAGCAGCTCATGGACCTCGGGAGTAAGAAAACCCAGGTCCTCTGCGATCACCTGGCGGTCGCCGATGACATCCTGCAGGGCATTGAAGAGCTCCATGCCGGGGCCCTTTACCCAGGTTCCGTTCATGGCTGTTTTCTCGGAAGCGGGAATCTCATAATAAGACTCAAAGCCGCGGAAATGATCGATCCTGACCGCGTCATAAAAGAAGAAAGCATGTTCTATGCGGGACTTCCACCAGGAATAATCTTCCTCCCTGTGTCTGTCCCAGTCATAAATCGGATTGCCCCAGAGCTGACCGGTTGCGGAAAATGCATCCGGCGGGCAGCCGGCGACTACGGAAGGACGGCCTGTCTCATCCAGTTTGAACAGTTCGGGGTGACTCCATGTGTCCGCGCTGTCCAGCGCCACATAGATAGGCAGATCCCCAAGAATACGAATTCCTTTTTTGGCAGCATATTCCTTGACTGCCTTCCACTGGAGGAAAAACATGTACTGCAGGAAAAAGTAAAAACGGATCTCATTCTGCAGCTCTTTGCGCCAGCTTTTCATTGCCTCGGGACGACGCAGACGGATATCTTCATCCCAGTCCATCCAGGGCACATTTTCGAAACGGCCTTTCAGAGCACTGTAGAGGGCATAGTCCTCCAGCCACTCCTTGTTGTTTGTGATATATGTCTCAAATGCATAGCGGTCACGGTTATGGGCAGGGTCAGCCCATTTGCCGTTCGAATGAAGCGAATAGGGACTGTTTTCATAGGCATGATGGAGCAGTATATAGCGGGACTGATAGATCCGTTCGTAATCCACATAAGAGGGATTGCTGCCGAAGTCGTAGCTGTCCGCCTCCTGACGGGTAATATACCCGGCACCGATCAGCTGCTCCAGATCGATAAAGTACGGATTCCCTGCAAAAGTAGAAAAGGACTGATACGGGGAATCACCGTAACCGGTCTGGCCCAGGGGCAGAATCTGCCACCAGGTCTGCCCGGCCTCTTCAAGAAAGTCAACGAAACGATACGCTTCCGTGGAAAAACA
>CACZQU010000260.1 GCA_902783305.1 uncultured Lachnospiraceae bacterium
CCCTTGAGAAGATGGTGCAGTTTCTGAACGATGGCTGTGTAGATCTCGGTGGCCGCGGTATCATTGAAAACAAATATGAAGCCGTGATCCTTCGCTTTTTTGAAGGTGACGTACCCATGATGATCTGTTCCGGAGATACCGTCTCCGGGACAAAGAAGCGGGAAGAGCGTTCTGAGGCATTTATCGCCAACCCCTTTGCCTATACCTTTGCCCCTGTTCCCATGTCGGACGAAGGCGCATACTTCCTTGATATGCCGAACCTGCAGTTTTCTGTCAACAAAGACAGCCTGAATCTGGACATCGCCAACGAATTCATGCGTTTCCTGATCACGTCACAGGAGCTGAATGAGATGGCGCAGAAAAAGGGCCTTATGTCGCCGACAAAAGACCTGTCTTTCAACAGCATGTATGCCGCATTTGGGAGCATTCCGGAATCCCGGATCCTGTCGCCGGAAGAATTCGGCTTGACAGATGATGCAGTCATACAGTTAAGGCAGGCGGTTTACAGTGTCGGAACCGGCTCAATGACTATAGATGAGGCAGCTGCTTGCTATGGATCTTTCGAGGAACCCTGAAATAAACTGAAATACAAAATAACTATACGCAAAAGAGACCGGCAGCTTCAGGCCGGTCTCTTTTGCGCAGACAGCTACGCTTTCCGGCAGTTCCTGAGGCATTTCTTCAGCAGATCAATGTCCACAGGTTTGGAAAGATGGGCGTTCATACCTGCGCTGAGGCACTGTTTTACGTCTTCCTCAAAGGCGTTTGCGGACAAAGCGATGATAGGAACCGACAAAGCGTCCGGGCGGCTGAGAGCGCGGATCAGACGCGTCGCGCTCACTCCATCCATGACAGGCATGCGCATATCCATCAGAATCATGTCGAAATGCCCGGGCTCGCTTTGTCCGAACATCTCGACGGCCTCCTGACCGTTCCTGGCCCATTCGGAGGTCATCCCCTCCAGTTCAATCAGATCAGTCAGAATCTCTGCATTCAGCTCCTGATCCTCTGCGATCAGAAGATGCAGGCCGGCAAGACCGGAGCTTTCGTCTTCCTCTTCCTTTTTCGCTTCGGCCTGTGTCACGGGAAGATCCCGGGCGGAAACCAGACCAAGCGGGACGGTCACAATAAAGGTTGAACCAACGCCTTTTTCACTCTCCACCCTGATCTCGCCGCCCATCATATCGATGAAGTGTCTGGAAATCGCCATGCCCAGGCCGCTGCCGCCGTACCGGGAGGTATTGCCCATATCCTCCTGGGAAAAAGCCTCAAACAATTTCGGAATAAATTCCCTGTCCATGCCGATTCCGGTATCCTCCATCGTAAAGGACAGGACAGCCCTGCCATTTTTAAGCTTTGTCTGTCCGATGGTAAAAGTGATCCTGCCGGGAGGATCGGTAAACTTCACGGAGTTGCCAAGAATATTGATGATTACCTGCTTCAGCTTGAGACTGTCGCCTCTGTAGTATTCCTCCAGCGCTGCGGTCTTGTTAAGGAAAAATGACAAGCCCTTTTCCTCACACTGGCCATTTACAATGATACTGATCTGTTCCAGAAATTCCTGAATGGAAAAGATTTCTTCCTTGAGCTCTATACGCCCGGATTCGATCCGGCTCATATCCAGGATGTCATTCACGATGGAAAGCAGATGCCGGGCGCTGGCGCCGATTTTATTGAGCTCGTCACGGGTCTGCGGGGAGATGCTGCTGTCCCGGAGCGCGATGCTGTCCAGGCCGATGATCGCGTTGATCGGAGTGCGGATTTCATGGCTCATCCTGGACAGGAAGCGGGACTTTGCCCGGCTGGCATCCTGTGCCTCCTGTGCCGTTGCCAAAGCGAGATTTTTCGCACTTTGATTATAGAGGACAACCATAAAAACGATTGCTTCCAGTATGGTAAGGAGAACCAGAACGGACAGGATGATCAGCAGCGGGCGGTAGAATACCCGTGTGTTGATCAGGGAAACAGACAGCCAGTCGCCTTCGATTTTTTCGGTGAAAACCATATATTTCCGGCCGCCATAACGCAGCTCAAACTGGTTGTCACTGTCATGGAAAAGTCTGTCTGAGAGCGCTGCACCGAGTGTACCTTCTTCCTCCAGATAGTTCTTCCCAAGCTCGGAAGGATCGGAATGCGCGATGACCTGCCCCTTGTCATCCAGTACGAGCCCGTAGCTTCCTGTGGTATGTCGTGCAATCTCTTCTGCGATTTCCTGAATACGCGCAAGCGTGATATCAAGCGCGATAACGCTTTTTCCATCGGAAAGCTTCCTTGCCACTGTTGTCAGTACCGTCTTGGTCTGTTCATCAAGGTAGGGCTTGACGAACGTAATATCGTTGTCATTGGCGATGGTTTCCAGATACCATGGACGCTCTACAGGAACATAATCCTCATCCGGGATCCATCCGTCCCCATCCAGATATTCACCGTTAATCCAGCCATACAGGCCGGTATAGTCCTTGTCGATGGATTTTTTGATGCTGAGGGATTCGGCGGACATGTATCCCAGGATCTCGCTGTTTGGCCTGCCTTGCCTGATCATCTCATCGACAACATGCCCGGAAAGAATTACAGTACTCTTGCGTACCAGAAGATATCCGTCAAACTCTTTCGCGGCCTCCACGGCATAGAATTCCCCCTGGAGCCTGATATCTTCCTTTGTGGCCTGGTAAAGCCTGTACCCTCCTGCGCATGTCGCCGCGATTGTCAGCAGAAACACGAGCAGCGCGGCTGTCACACTTCTTGCGCCTGTCGATTTGATTACGGTTCTGAGTCGGGAATCATTTCCTTCGTTCATAGCTTTTCCTCATAAAGATGCGATTCAAATCTGTCCAGGTCAAGTATACCACATCTACGTGATGACATAAAATCTTTGTCTCTTTACAGATGCTCATTCATGGGCGTCTTTGTCCGTTTTACGGCTGGAAAACAGCACCTTGCTATGATATATTGAATGGGAATAAGGGATTTGCTTCCGGGAAGGACGATGGCGGCATGCGGATTCTGCTTGCTGAGGATGAAAAAAGAATGGCAGCTCTCCACTTCTCATTCCGATAAAGTAATGAAAAATCAGAGCCAGAGCTGCAGATGATACACATAAAAGACAACTGGGGAAAAACATAACCAATGGAGGGATTTTGCAAATGGGTTACAGGCTTCATTGTTATCTGAAAGAAAATCCGGAAGTGTACAGGCTGATCGATGTGCCGGAGGAAATCTCCTTCAGAGATCTGGCGGTTACTTTGCTTACCGTTTTTGAATTGCCTGAGGATGTCGAATATGCTTTTTCCGTTTCGGAATCAAGGGTACCAGTGACGGGTTCGGTGGATTTCGATATGAGACAGATTGAGGAATCAGATGTCAGTCCTGTAAAGATATTTCAGGAGGGACATACAATTTTCGCGGAGTTTGCATCAGATGACGTGAATGGCGAGATTTGCGTGGAAAAAAAGAGAAAGCTTCCGTCTTACCGGAAGACCTGTGTGACGTTGAATAAAGGAGAGGGGATGATTCCCGGGTTGAAGGGGTGGCTCATCAACGAAGAGGGAGAATGGGAAGAATTTGAAAGCACAATACCACTTGCGACCGAGGAGATGAATGATCTGCTGGAGGAAGATCCTCCAGAATGTATGCCTGATACTGCACCTGATCTGGAGGAGCTGGCAAAAAAAGGCCTGGAGAAGCTGGATAAGGAAGCAGAAAGGCTGGAGGTTGATATTCCGAAACTGTTTGACCGGATGGATCAGGAAAACGAGAGGGGGAGAATTATTCCTCCCAGGCCTGGCGATTCGGATGAGAAATCCCCTGTAAAGAAGAATGCAAAGGAAATATCAGAATATCAGGCCGCCCATCCGGGGGAATCTCTCGTCGTCGAGGTTGGAGATTTCTCCGTTCTCGATCTGCTTTCCGGTATGTCAGATGCAA
>CACZQU010000261.1 GCA_902783305.1 uncultured Lachnospiraceae bacterium
CATTTCGGGTACCATTCGCCCGCGCGTGGCTTTACGGTTAATCCGTGAATAGTCACGAAACCTGAATGGATAATCCATAGAGGTCACTGTTCACGATTGCTTTTTAACCCGGGTACTGCTATGATTGAAAAGGAAAGGAGAAAGTTCCTATGCGATATACGATTAACAACTCGAATTATCATGATTTCAGGGTTTTTGAAGACCATAAGCTTCCGGGAAGGAGTTATTTTATCCCTTATCCGTCCCGGGCTATGGCGGATGCAGTGCAGCCGAAGGAAAAACGCTACTGTTCCGAAAAGGTTCTCTGCCTGAACGGAGACTGGGATTTCCGGTTTTATCCCCTTCCGTCTGAGCTTCCTGACATTCTCGACACAGATGCGGTCAGTTTTGAAAAAACAGATGTTCCCTCCTGCTGGCAGTTCCGGGGATATGACAGACCATTTTATGTCAATGTCCGTTATCAGTTTCCCTACAATCCCCCGTATATTCCTACCGTCGAAAAAACCGGTACCGTTTTCTCCTGGATCGGGGGTGACCAGGGCGTTTCCCCCCGTTTCGCTGATCCGGGAGAGGAATACAATTTCGCAGGGGTTTACCGTACCTTTTTCCCGGCAGCCGATCCTTCCAGGCATTTTGTCATTTCCTTCCTGGGTGTGGCGAGCTGTCTGGATCTGTATCTGAACGGACAATATGTCGGTTATTCCGAAGGATCACATAATACAGCGGAATTCGAGCTGACGGGACTGGTGAAGGAAGGGCAGAACGAACTGCTGGCTGTGGTCAGACGCTGGTGTACCGGAACTTATCTCGAGGATCAGGATATGTTCCGAAACAACGGGATCTTCCGCGATGTGCTGCTCCGCGTCAGCGACCCCACAGATTTCGAGGATCTGAACGCAGTGACCCAGAAGACAGAAAACGGGTATTCTCTCACTCTGTCTGCCAGAACATACACTGACACTGAAGTGACATTCTCCTTCGGTGACCGTTCCCTCACCGTCAAAACCAGCAGCTGTACCGCCAGTGCAGTCTTTGACCAGCTCCAGGTGACGCCGTGGAGTGCTGAATCACCTGTGCTCTATGACATCTATTATGAAACGCCAACCTCCTGCGTCAAGGAACGCATCGGCTTTAAGACGGTGGAAATCCAGGGAGATCTTTTCCTGGTAAACGGATGCAAAATCAAATGTAAAGGCGTCAATCATCATGACACCAGTCCGACGGGCGGCTATACGATGACTCCGGATGAAATAGAAAGGGATATCCTTCTCTGCAAAGAGTTCAATATTGATACCATACGGACATCCCACTATCCTCCGGATCCGCTGCTGCTTGAACTGGCAGATGAGGCCGGAATCTACATCATCGACGAGAACGACCTGGAAACCCACGGCACCGTTGCCCAGCAGCTTCCGCCCACCTATAATTCCATCAGTCATGACCCTGAATGGAAGCCCAGATATCTGGACCGCATTACCCGCCTGTATGAACGGGATAAGCTCCATGCCAATACTTCCATCATCATGTGGTCCCTGGGAAATGAAGCCGGAGGGTACAGCAACACCGATGCCATGTACGATTATCTGAAAGCCCGCTCCACACTCCCCGTCCATTACGAGAGTGCTGTTCACAGCGACAGGCAGGCTTATGATGTCGGCAGTGAAATGTATCCCAGCATTCAGATGGTACATGATACCGGAGAACACCGGCGGGAAATGTCCCGGCTGAATGACCGTCCCTATTTTATGTGCGAATATGCCCATGCGATGGGCGTCGGACCCGGAAACACCGAAAAGTACTGGAAGGAAATCTACCGGTATGACAATCTTTTCGGCGGATGCGTCTGGGAGATGGTGGATCATGCTGTCCTGCATGAAGACGGAAGCTATACCTATGGCGGAGATCACGGCGAATGGGAGCATGATGGAAACTTCTGTGTAGACGGCCTGTTTTACCCGGATCGCTCTCCATCGACGGGAGCACAGATCATCCGGTTCATCTATCGTCCGATCCGGGTTTCCCATGTGGAGGGCGGCACCTTTGAGATTTTCAACACCTGTGCCTTTTCGGATGCCTCCCGGTATGAACTCGATTTTACCTGGAATGACGGCTCCCGTACCATCATCCGGCAAAGCGCTGCACCGCTTAGCCGGGTGAATGTCCACGTCCCGGCCGGAAAGCCCGTGGAAGGAAATCTCAGCGTCATTGTGACCACAACAGACCGCAATACAGGACAAGCCGTAAGTGAAGAACAGATCATCCTTTCCGGGAGCATTCCGGCAGTCCCCGCAGTCCGGCCCCTTCCTGAGGGCTTTGACATCCAGGACGGAAAAGTGACCCTTCGCCTCTCCAACGGAAAGTCCCTGCAAAGTGCCGGTCAGTATACCCTGCTTTACCGTGCCGCAACGGACAATGACACCAACGGCCTGTATGAGAATACCATGAAGCCGTTCTTTGCCCAGGAAGAAACCTTTATCCGTCAGACGAAAACGGACAACGGCATCCAGGTAATCAGCTTTCTTTCCAATGATATCTCACGCTTCCTCGTGACAGACACCTATGAAGGAACTGAAGAGGGAATTCTGGTCACAAGCCGTCTGTCCCCGCTCTCTCAGGGAGACATCATCCCGAGATTCGGCAAATGCTTCCGGCTGGACGAAAGCTTTGACAACGTCGAGTACACCGGCCGTTGCGGTGAGAGCTATGCAGATATGAAGGAGCAGTTCCCCATCCGTTCCGTCAGCTGCACTGTCGCTGATATGACCGAGCCGAACATTCGTCCGCAGGAAAGCGGAAACCGCATGGACTGTACCCGCGCCGCCCTGTCGGACGGAACGGCTCAGGTATGCTTTCTCGCAGTGGAAAAGCCTTTTGAACTCGGGATCAAGCCTTATTCTGATCATGAGCTTTTCACCATGAAGCACCGGGAAGACGAAAAGCGGACAGGCACTTATGTCACCATACAGGCTTTCCAGCAGGGAATCGGGACAGGCGCCTGCGGTCCTGCTGTTGACCCGGAATACACTTATCCGGCAGACAGGGAATACCAGTTCCGCTTTCTGATCCGGACCTGAAGGCAAAACGAAAACCCCCGCAGCTTCAGCTGCGGGGGTTCATTGTGCAGAGAATTGACAGGAGAGGAAATTTCTGTCTGATGATGTCAGCCGCCTGAGGCCGCGGCATCGTTGAACAACAGATCCGTTCCTTTACCAGTATTTCGGGCCATCGCCCTACGCGTGGCATATGCCTGCAAATTGATGCGTTTATCCTGTTACCAGTTAATATAGCTGGCATCGACATACCCATATACGCCGTTTGAATAAGCCATCGTATAACCAGATTCCCTGTAATAGAGATTGACATAGATCGAATCTCCGTCATAGTACTGATAAGCGCTCAGGAATGATCCCGCCGGCTGAGTCTGGAATACCAGAGCTCCTCTTCCACCGGTATTTACCGTACGGTATCCGTAATTCGACAGATCGTAAGCACCGCCCGGATTGACAGGTCCCGGATTGACAGGTACCGGATTGTTATTCCAGTTAATGTAGCTGGCATCCACAAACCCATAAGTTCCATTCTCATAGGCAAGAGCATATCCGTTTTCCCGGAAATACTGATTGACATAGATCGAATCCCCGTCATAGAACTGATGATCACTCAGGAAGGAGCCTGCGGGCTGAGTCTGGAATACCAGCGCTCCTCTCCCGCCGGTATTCACCGTACGGTAAACGAAATCACTGAGATTATGAGGATCATAAGAATAAGACGGTGGATTGTAAATCGGTGTAGATGTACCTGTTCCCCAGTTGATATAGCTGGCATCCACAAATCCATAAGTACCGTTATCATAAGCCAGAGAATACCCCTTCTCACGCCAGCTCAGATTGACGTAAATCTGATCCCCGTCATAGAACTGATGATCACTCAGGAAAGACCCGCCAGGTTCGGTCTGAAACACCAGAGCCCCTCTGCCGCCCGTGTTCACCGTGCGCCAGCCGTAATCGGACAGGTTGTGCGGATCGCTGGCATGGCAGGTCGAAGCGCCAAAGAGCAAGACAAAGGTCAGCATCATAAACAACCATATCTTTTTCATCTTCTTTCCTCCTTTTCCCCATTGAAAAACAGACAATGTATCCATGTGACTTCAGTACATCCCATGCTGAAAACAGGCGAAGCAGACTGAACCGGATCCCTGTTCATCCATTATATCACATTTCCAGGCGGCATGGAAGACAGCGGAATGGTTCTTTTACCGTTCTTTTGGCTTACTGTTATTCACGGTTTACCTGTTCCGCCTCAATGAGTCATCGCCCGGAAGCTGCAATACAGCCATTACCGCAGAACCGTCCCCTGTTTTTATTCCGGCGTACAGCTTTTCCCGTATCTTCCCTGTCTTTTGCAGGCCGCACAGCCGCCGCAGCACCCTTTTCCCCGTCTGTGACGGATCACGATATCCGTAGCTGCCGCGATCACAGCCCCAGCGATCAGCAAGATCAGAAGCCAGTCAATTCCTTTCATCACACCCCTGTCCCCCCATATCTCAATGAAAACCGATCAGGCTTCCGGCCTGATACACCAGAAAAGATACCACCCATGCAATCACACACTGCCATACCACAACGATCAGAGCTGATTTCGTGCCCAGCTCCCGCTTGATGGAAGCGACCGCTGCTACACAGGGAGTATACAGCAGGCTGAAGACCAGCATGGAAGCAGCGGATAGTGTGGTAAGAGCTGTCTGTACCCCGCTTTCCCCGCCAAAAAGAACCTTCATCACCGAAACCACGCTCTCCTTGGCCATGAAGCCGGTGATCAGAGCAGTTCCGATGCGCCAGTCGCCAAGACCGATCGGACGTAAAGCAGGCGCAAGAAAACCGGAGATTGAAGCAAGGATGCTGCTGTGAACGTCTTCGACCATATTGAAATCAAAATCAAAATTCCTCAGGAACCACACCACCACCGTTGCAATCAGGATCACAGAAAATGCTCTGTGCAGAAAATCCTTGGATTTCTCCCAAAGGAGCTGGAGCACGCTTTTGGGGCTGGGCATACGGTAATTCGGCAGCTCCATAACGAATGGAACCGCTTCGCCGCTGAACAGTGTCTTTTTGAAAACCAGCGACAGAAAAACTCCTAAAAGGATTCCCAGGAAATACAGACCGGTGATCACCAGCCAGGCACTTTCAGGGAAAAATGCCACGGCAAAGAAAGAATAAATAGGCAGCTTCGCCGTACAGCTCATAAACGGAGTCAGTAAAATCGTCATCCTTCGGTCTCTGTCACTGGGAAGAGTCCTGGTTGACATCACAGCCGGAACGGTACATCCGAACCCGATCAGCAAAGGAACAATGCTTCGGCCGGAAAGCCCGATTTTTCTGAGCAGCTTATCCATAAAAAAGGCGACCCGGGCAATATATCCGCTGTCCTCCAGCAAAGAGAGGAAGAAAAACATCGTGACAATAACCGGCAGAAAGCTCAGGACACTCCCGACACCTTCAAATATTCCGTCGATAATCAGGTCATGGATGACCTGATTAACCCCCGCGCTGGTCATCATCGTATCGACCGCCCCGGCCAGAAGACCAATCCCGTCTGCGAGCTGATCCTGAAGCCATGCACCGATCACGGAAAAGGTCAGGTAAAATACTGTACCCATGACGAGGATAAACATCGGGATTGCCGTATATTTTCCCGTAAGAACCTGATCAATCGCCTGACTTCTCTGACGCTCCTTGCTCTCACGAGGTTTCACCACGCAGGCATCGCAGACTCTCCGGATAAACGAGAAGCGCATATCTGCGATGGCTGCGCTGCGGTCCAGCCCACGCTCTGTCTCCATCTGTATCACAATATGCTCCAGCATTTCCTTTTCATTCTGGTCCAGGGACAGCTGATTCAGGATCAGCTCGTCCCCCTCTATGCTTTTGCTGGCGGCAAACCTCACCGGAAGACCTGCTTCGACAGCATGATCCTCGATCAGATGAATCACCGCATGAATACAGCGGTGAACCGCCCCTCCGTTCTCGTCAGCGCTGCAAAAGTCATACCGTCCGGGACATTCCTGGTAATGGGCGATATGGATGGCATGACGGACCAGCTCATCAATTCCCTCGTTCTTTGCCGCGGAAACGGGAACAACCGGCACCCCCAGCATTCCCTCCATCCTGTTGATATCGATGGAACCGCCGTTTCCTCTCACCTCGTCCATCATATTGAGGGCAACAACAACCGGTACATTCATCTCCAGGAGCTGCATCGTCAGATACAGGTTCCGCTCAATGTTTGTCGCGTCAACGATATTGATCACCGCTTTTGGTTTCTCATTCAGTACAAAATCCCGGCTGACAAGTTCCTCACTGGAATATGGGGACATGGAATAGATCCCCGGAAGGTCCGTGATCATCGTGTCAGCTTTCCCTCGAATTGCTCCATCCTTCCGGTCTACGGTCACTCCCGGGAAATTGCCTACATGCTGGTTCGATCCGGTCAGCTGATTAAACAGCGTTGTCTTGCCGCTGTTCTGGTTTCCCACCAGGGCAAAAGTCAGCACAGTACCGTTTGGAAGCGGATTTCCGCTTCCTTTGGGGTGATACTTTCCCTCTTCCCCATAACCCGGATGCGCAATCTGCTTTGCCTTTACCGAGGTGGGTCTGGTCTCCTGTCTGGCCTCGGCAGGTGTCACTTTTATTTTTTCCGCATCTGCAACACGAAGAGTCAGCTCATATCCATGAACCCTGAGCTCCATAGGATCTCCCAGCGGAGCCAGCTTTATCAATGTGACATGCGCTCCGGGGATCACTCCCATATCCAGAAAATGCTGACGCAAAGCTCCCTCTCCGCCTACTTCGTCTATCGTGGCAGACTGCCCGATCTGTAAATCTCTGATTGTCATATGGTTACCTTCTCGTCCTTAAATGCCAGGTTGACATTGTTCATCTGATTTCGCGGGTACCTGTATCCATCAGGTTTATTCTTCATGTGCGTTTTCCGCTTTCCGGTATTCTCCTGTCCTACATTCCTGTATACCAGTAATAGCCGGCAACCGCTGCGGCACTGACCACAGTCAGCACAACCAGAAGAATGACATCCTTTCTGGAGATTTCCATCTTCGAGCTGCCATTAAACGTCAGCTCCATCGAATTTGTCACCGGTGTCAATACATTAAAGAGCAGAATCAATGCCAGACTCTGCAGCGGAAAAAGCGCCAGATTTTTCACCAGCCGGGGAAGACTCAGCAGGGTATAGGATTTGCCAAGCATGGTCAGATAGTAATAATACATAATGCATGGACTGATCATCAGGTTGACAATGGCCGTCACGGCAAACCGTCCCAGAATCACTCTGGCGGCAGTAAGCTTCGCCCGATAATAAAACAAGGCAAACAGTACTCCTCCCGCAATCTCCTCCAGAATAAACGGAAAGAAATAAGCACCGTGCGGAAACAGAAAAGCTCCCAGAGTATCACTGGCAGCCGAAGTCACAATGGCCACCACAGGTCCATAGATCATTGATCCCACCGCGTTGATCAGAAACCCAAAGGTAATATTCAGATTCGGCCCCACAGGTATCGTCAGCGACTTGACGGCAATTCTCATCGCGGTAAGCAGAGCGGCGCATAACAGAATTCTCAGGTATTTGAATTCTCCCGCCGCCAGCTTCCAGTATTCCGCAGAAAAAGGTGTCTGAAAAAGTTTTCTGCTCTTGCTTTCGTGCATGGTTCAATCCCCCCCTACTGCAAACCAGATAAAAACCTGAATGATCAGGCCTGGCCGCACGGTTGCGGCATCCTTCCAGCATCATTCAGGCCATTTTGCCCATTTTATCACGGATCTCTTTCTTTGGGAAGTGTCACTTGTAAGCTCACCGGAAATGTGATACATTACTCGGTACTGCTGCTGAATAATCATGGCCTCCGGCCCTGGCAGACAAGGAAATGACA
>CACZQU010000262.1 GCA_902783305.1 uncultured Lachnospiraceae bacterium
CCGATACCAGCTTCACGGAAATACGTGCCTGACTGTTGGCGTTCTTCAGATCATAGATCAACTGAGCCAGATCTTCGATCGAATAGATATCATGATGCGGAGGAGGGGATATCAGGCTGACTCCCGGAGTGGAATGCCTGGTTTTCGCAATCCAGGGATAAACCTTCCGGCCGGGCAGATGACCACCCTCCCCTGGCTTGGCTCCCTGTGCCATCTTGATCTGGGTCTCCTTCGCGCTCACCAGATACCGGCTGGTCACGCCGAACCTTCCGCTGGCGACCTGCTTGATAGCTGAGCTCTTGTCACACTGGGTGCCTGCCGACAGGATACGTTACTCGCTCTCCCCACCCTCGCCGCTGTTGGACTTGCCATGCAGATGGTTCATGGCAACAGCCAGGGTCTGATGCGCTTCCTCCGAAATGGATCCGTAGGACATGGCTCCTGTCTTAAAACGAGTGACAATTTTCTCCTCGCTTTCCACTTCTTCCAGAGGGACGCCTTGCTCCGGATAAACAAATTCGAGCAGATTTCTGAGATATCCTGTTTCTTCCGCATTGACCATATCCGTGTATTGTATAAACTTCCCGTAATCGCCCTCCCGTGCGGCGCACTGGAGCATATGGATGGTCTGGGGATTATACCTGTGGTGTTCCCCCTGGCTCCGTTCCTTGTGCCGCCCGGCGGGCGTCAGCTCCAGATTGACGGGAAGCCCCAGCGGGTCAAACGCCCGGCTGTGCTGTTCATCACAGGTTTTCCCGATATCTTCCAGGGTGATCCCGCCTACCCGGCTGACGGTGCCGGTAAAATACGCCCGGATCACTTCATCCGATATGCCGACCGCTTCAAAAATCTTGCTGCCCTGATAGGACTGGATGGTGGAAATGCCCATCTTCGAGGCGATCTTGACGATACCGGATAAAACCGCCCTGTCATAATCACGGACAGCCGCGTAATAGTCTTTTTCCAGAAGTCCCTCTTCGATCAGCTCCGAAATCGTGGCGTGAGCCAGATAGGGATTTACCGCGGAAGCACCATAGCCCAGAAGAGTGGCAAAGTGATGGACCTCCCTCGGCTCTCCGGATTCGAGGATCAGGGACATCGCCGTGCATTTTTTCGTGTCAACAAGGTGTTTATGTACGGCTGCTACAGCCAGCAGGGAGGGGATGGCCACATGGTTCTCATCCACTCCCCTGTCCGAAAGGATCAGTATGTTCGCTCCATGCCGGTATACCTTGTCCACCTCCACAAACAGATGTCTGAGTACCCTTTCCATAGGTGTTCCCTTGTAGAACAATGTGGACACTCTGGCGACATGAAACCCTTCCTTTTTCAGGGCTTCGATCTTAAGCAGATCCAGGTCGCTCAGAATCGGATTTTCAATTTTCAGTACATGGCAGTTCTTGGGGCTTTGCTCCAGCAGATTGCCGTTCGTGCCCAGATACACGGTTCTGGAGGTGACGATTTTCTCTCTGTCTGCATCGATGGGCGGATTGGTTACCTGCGCAAACAGCTGCTTAAAGTAGTAGAACAATGGCTGATACTGCCCTGACAAGGCCGCAATCGGCGTATCCACGCCCATGGAGCCGATCTGCTCTGTTCCGTTTAATGCCATCGTCAGAATCCCGTCATGGAAATTTTCCCAGGTGTATCCAAATGCCTTCTGCAGCTTCTTCTGTTCGCTGCCGGTCAGGGATGGTACTTTTCTGTTGGGGATCTTCAGATCTTCCAGATGCAGCAGATGACTGTCCAGCCATTCACCGAAAGGCTTCGCTTTTGCATAGGTCTCCTTGATCTCGTCATCATAGATAATCTTCTTCTGCTTCGTATCTACCACAAGGATTTTGCCCGGATGGAGCCTTTCCTTTTTCACGATATGTCGCTCATCCAGCTTCAGGACGCCGACCTCTGACGAGAGGATCAGCCTGCCGTCATCCAATACACAGTACCTGGACGGCCTGAGCCCGTTCCTGTCCAGGATAGCGCCTACCAGATCCCCGTCTGAAAAGACAATGGAGGCAGGTCCGTCCCAGGGCTCCATCATGGTCGCATAATACTGATAAAAATCCCTCTCCTCCTGAGACAGGGTCTCATTGTGCGCCCATGGCTCCGGGATCAGGATCAAGGCGGCCAGGGGAAGCGGCATACCGCTCATGCTTAAGAATTCCAGCGTATTATCCAGCATGGCGGAGTCCGAGCCGCTCTGGGAGATCACGGGAAATACTTTCGTCATGTCCTCCTCCGGGAAAAGATCCGCATGCATCGTTTCCTCCCGGGCAAGCATCTTGTCGGCATTTCCCTTGATGGTATTAATCTCTCCGTTGTGGACAATCAGCCGGTTGGGGTGCGCCCGGTTCCAGCTGGGCATGGTATTCGTGGAAAAGCGGGAATGCACAATCGCAATCGCCGAAGCATAATCCGGTTCTGTCAGATCCGTGAAAAAGGTTCTCAGCTGTCCTACAAGGAACATGCCCTTGTATACGATGGTCCTGCAGGACAGGGACGGCACATAGGTTCCTACATTGCTCTGTTCGAATTCCCGGCGGATCAGATACAGCTTCCGGTCAAAATCGATGTCCTCTGACACGTCTCCCGGTCTTTCAATGAACACCTGGCAGATATTCGGCATACACTCCCTGGCTTTCCGGCCCAGAACAGACGGATCCGAGTCCACCTCTCTCCATCCCAGGATTTTCAATCCGGCTTTACGGGTAATGATTTCAAACATGGATCTGGCCTGCCTCATCGCCAGGTCACCCTGCGGGAAGAAGAACATTCCGACACCATATCCGCGTTCCCCCGGAAGGTCAATACCCTTCTCCTTCATCTTCCTCACAAAAAAGGCATGTGGGATCTGTGTGAGGATTCCCACTCCGTCTCCGGTCTTTCCCTCGGCATCCTTTCCCGCCCTGTGCTCCAGATTCTCTACGATGGAGAGCGCGTCATCCACAAGTCGATGGCTTTTTCGCCCCTCCACGTCAATGATCGCGCCGATGCCGCAGTTATCGTGCTCGAAGGACGGATCATAAAGTCCTTCTCTTAAGATTCTTTCTGTTTGACCTGACATATCTGCCTCCTCCCAAAACGAAGTTTTGTACTCCGACTGAAAGTTTACGTATGACTATCAGCATGCGAAAAAAAAAGACACTTCAGGTATGGAACCTGAAGCGCCTTTGCTTCTGAATACACATTTTCATGCTGCCGGACATTTCCCCCTTCAGCACTTTAAAGTAATATACTACGATCCGGGCTGAAAATCAAGAACAAATTTCGATATTCTTCTCTTTGTCTTCAAGCGCTGCTCTGACGAATTCCCTGAAGATCGGATGCGGCCTGTCCGGCCGGGATTTGAACTCAGGATGATACTGTACTCCAAGGAAGAACGGATGATCCCGGATTTCGACGGTCTCCACAAGCAGATTATCTGGAGAGGTTCCCGAGACAATCAGTCCTGCGTCTGTCAGGATCTTTCTGTAGTCATTGTTGAACTCATATCTGTGCCGGTGCCGTTCGCTGATCCTCAGCGCAGCATAGCATTTTTCCATCAGGCTTCCCGGAAGAATGCAGCACGGAAAGCTTCCCAGCCTGAGCGTTCCTCCTTTGTCGATTCCGTCAGACTGACCCGGCATGAAATCGATCACTTTGTGCTCAGCCGTGTTACACTGCTCCCCCGAGCAGGCATCCTCAATGCCGGCTACATGTCTGGCAAATTCGATTACCGCGATCTGCATGCCCAGGCAGATACCGAAATAAGGAACCTTATTTATCCTTGCATACTCCGCGGCAAGAATCATGCCGTCGATTCCTCTGTCGCCGAAGCCGCCGGGGACAATGATCCCGGATACTCCTTCCAGCTTCCCGGGACAGTTGTCCTCTCTGAGTTCCTCAGAATCAATCCACCTGATCCGGATGTGAGTGCCGAGGGCAAATCCGGCATGCTCCAGAGCTTCCGCGACAGAGAGGTAGGCGTCGTGCAGCTGGACATATTTTCCGACAAGCCCGATGGTCACTTCCCTGTCGCGGGATGCGATTTTCCTGACCAGCCGCTCCCATTCCCCAAGGTCCGGAGATGGAGCATCGATTCCCAGTTCACGGCAGACAATCCCGGAAAAATGAGATCTTTCCAGCATCAGCGGTGCTTCATACAGGCTTTCCAGCGTACGGTTTTCGATTACACAGTCCTCCTTGACATTGCAGAACATCGAGATCTTCCGGAAGATGCTCTCCTCCAGCGGTTCATTACACCTGAGAACGATGATGTCCGGTACGATGCCCATTCCCTGCAGTTCCTTCACGGAGTGCTGAGTCGGTTTGGACTTGTGCTCATTGGAGCCATGCAGGTAAGGCACAAGAGTCACGTGAATAAACAGGCTGTTCTGCCTGCCGGTCTCCAGGGAAATCTGCCTGACCGCCTCCAGAAACGGCTGAGACTCAATGTCACCGATGGTTCCTCCTATCTCCGTGATGACCACATCGGCGCCGGAGACTTTTCCGGCACTGTAGATAAAATCCTTGATTTCATTCGTGATGTGGGGAATCACCTGAACCGTTGATCCCAGATAGGCTCCCTGCCGTTCCTTGTTCAGCACATTCCAGTATACCTTGCCGGATGTAAGATTGGAATACTTTGTCAGATCTTCATCGATAAACCGCTCATAGTGCCCGAGATCCAGGTCTGTCTCCGCCCCGTCCTCGGTAACATATACTTCTCCATGCTGATATGGGCTCATGGTTCCCGGGTCGATATTGATATACGGATCCAGCTTCTGGGCGGTTACCTTCAGGCCTCTTGCCTTTAACAGTCTCCCGAGCGAAGCTGCCGTAACACCCTTCCCAAGTCCTGAAACTACACCTCCGGTCACAAAAATATATTTTGTCATTTTGTCCACCTGTCTGTGCTATTGTGTCATTCCCATTCTACCGTTCACGGCAGCTCCGTGGTGATGACGTAATCCATTCTCCTTCATCTTTGCAGCCATGTCCTATCGCACGCAAGGGTGTATGAAAGAAGTACGCATGGCTCACTGCTTCTTTCATATTTCAGAAATCCCCGGGACAATATCCTCCAGAACATCCAGCAGGATCCCGACCGTATCCAGCGAAGTAAACATGGTGATTCCGTTCTCGATCGCACACTGCCGGATCGCAATCCCATCCTGATAATGGATGCCGGACAGGATAGCCCGTGTATTGATGATATAGCTCACGTACCCGGCCCGGATTGATCTGAGGATATCATCGCTGCCTTCGCTGAGCTTTCCCCGGATCCTGGCCGGGATCCCGTGTTCCTTAAGGAAAATACCTGAACCTGATGTTGCTTCGATGTTAAAGCCAAGCTGATAAAATCTCCTCACAAGGGGCAGTGCCTCCTCCTTATCCTCATCTGCCAGAGTCACCAGGACCGTCCCGTATTCCTTCATCCTGACGCCGGATGCCTGGAGCGCTTTGTAGAAGGCTCTCTTCAGACTCCTGTCGTATCCGATCGCCTCCCCGGTTGACTTCATCTCCGGAGACAGGTAGGAATCCATCCCATCCAGCTTTTCGAAGGAAAAGGCCGGCGCTTTCACATACCAGAATGGCCTTTGTGTAAACGTCTTCCCCTTGTATCCCTGCTCCGCAAGACTGATCCCAAGCATGGCTCTCACGGCGATATCAACCAACGGGATGCCCGTTGATTTCGAAAGAAACGGTACGCTTCGGGAAGCTCTCGGATTTACCTC
>CACZQU010000263.1 GCA_902783305.1 uncultured Lachnospiraceae bacterium
GAGAACGAGATCTGGAGCTACGGCGAAGAGGTCTGCGAAATCTGCAGAAAGTATATAACCTTGCGCGAGCAGATGCGGGATTATGTACGTTCACTGATGCAGGCGGCTCACGAAAAGGGCACTCCCATCATAAGGCCGCTGTTTTATGATTTTCCGGCGGATGAAAGAGCCTGGGAGATCGGGGATGAATACATGTTCGGACCGGATGTGCTCGTCGCTCCTGTGCTGTATGAAAATGTGCGCGAACGGAAGGTCTGGCTGCCGGAGGGACGGTGGACCAACATCAACGACGGACAGGTCTTTGACGGGGGAATCCGGATCACGGCTCCGGCACCCTACGAGGCGATACCGGTATTCGCCCGTACAGGATCGGCGGTGGAGGGAATGCTGGTGAAGTGAACATCAGGGAACGGTAAAGTCAGGCAGCCTTGGGTTTGCGGCACACGGCAAATCTAAGGCTTGACGCTGCATGGCAGATATCGGAATGACTGTACAGCTGCAAAACCGGGACAAAAATCACGGAGGGGAAAACGGATGGCAAAGAAGCGGAACAGTCCGGGAGCCTTTGGCTATGGCGGAGGTTTTACCGAAATCGGAAGTAAACTTTTTGACCTGTGGATGCTGGGAGTCCTGTGGCTCCTGTGCTCTGTTCCGTTGATTACCATCGGCGCGTCGACGACCGCCCTTTATTATGCCGTAATCCACAGCGTGAAATCGGATGATGGATATGCCTCTCATATGTTCTGGCGCTCGTTGAAAAGAAACTTCAGACAGGCAACGGTTCTTTGGCTGACGCTTGCGGCCTGTTTCATGCTGATGCGCCTGAATACGGGAATCCTGATGGCCCTGACGGACGGTATGGCCGGTCTGGTGATGATCGGTTTTTATACCGCGGTCATGGTTTATCTTGGCCTGACAGCCTGCTATATGTTTCCGGCTCTTGCCCGGTTTGACATGGATACCTTCTGGTTTTTGCGCATCGCCATTTACATGAGTGTCCGCTATCTGTTTACCAGCCTGATGCTGCTTGTCATCCTGGCAGGGGCAGGAGCGCTTGTCTGGCGGTTTCCGATTCTGCTTCTGGTTCTTCCCGGACCGGTGGTCTGGCTGATGGCAGAGTTCCTGGAGAGCGTGCTGGACCGGCATGGACCTGAATCGTCCGCGGGAGGAAAGGAATGAAAAGAAGGAAAATCGTGTTTTTTGGTGATTCCAATACCTATGGATATGAGCCTTCTGAAGTGCTTCCGGGAAGGTATCCGGAAGAGATCCGATGGACAGCCCGTCTTGCAAAAGCACTGGGAGAAGGCTGGGACGTGATCCCCGAGGGACTGAACGGCAGGAAGCTTCCGGATCTGAGCCGGCCGGATCAACAGGAGCTGGTTCTCCGTATCCTGGAGAAATGCGGGAAAGAAGGGATACTGGGGATGATGCTTGGAACCAATGACCTTCTGTGGATGGGAAAACCGGACGCGGCGCCGGCAGTGGAGAAGATGGACGCATTCCTTGACTTTGTGACGAAGAGAAAAAAAGCAGAAGAGGTCTGGATCATCGGCCCGCCATATATCGGTCTGAAGGAGGCGGAGGAAGGGACGTTTTTCCGGGCTTGTTTTGAAGAAAACAAGGCGATGAACGAAGGCTTTCGCCGCGCCTGCTCCCGGTATGGGGCACGGTTTGTCAACGCAGGAGAATGGGGGATTTCGCTTTCTTACGACCTGGTTCATTTTTCTCCGGAAGGAAACCGTCAGTTCGCGGAACATATGGAAGAGGAGTTGGGACATGACGATCAAAGGAGTGAATCCGGGCAGCCGGCTGGTGCCGGAAAAATGGATGAGTCCTCATCTGTCTGACGGTACAACGGCTGAGGATGAGTATTTTCTTCCTTCAGGCCTCCCGAAGGAAGTATATGAGGCCGGAATACGGATCCTCCGGAGTGAAAGGTTCAGGGTTGAACGGATGGATATCCTGTAAGAGGAGAGTCGAAATGGCTTACCATGAACTGATCAAGAATTTCAGCCGGATCCGCTCTTATCTCCGTTCATTTTATGTGTATGGGTTCCGCCACCGCAGTGAGTTTACCCAGAAGAGCGCACGGAGCTATGACAATGAGCGGCGCCGGGTAGAGAGCTGGCTGGGGGATTATATGTCGTTCGGGAATGATGAGGACGGACGCCGAGTTTTCCTGTCAGTGGACAGCCGTGCGATCCCGGAGAATCCGCTGTACAGAGCTTTTCGCACAAAAAGCTTTACCGACCTGGATATTACCCTGCACTTTTATATTCTGGATATATTGAAGTCTGCCGGCGGAGTTTCCATAACGGGTATGATGGATGAACTGACAGACCGGCTGTCAGAGTTTGAATCGGACGATCTGCCGGATGAATCCACGGTACGGAAAAAGCTGAGGGAATATGCCGCCCTGGGTCTGATCACGATGGAGAAAAGAGGACGGGAGAGGTTTTATGTGCTGAGCGAAGACCATGCCGATCTTTCCACATGGGATGCGTGTACAGCGTTTTTTTCGGAAGCCGCGCCGCTGGGCGTGATCGGCTCCTTTGTTCAGGATCGCCTGCCGGAGAGATTTGTAAGCTTCCGTTTCAAGCATCATTATATCCTGAACGCGTTGGACAGCGAGATCCTGCTTGAACTGTTCCTGGCGATCGGAGAGCATCGTCTTGTCACCTTCACTTCCGGAAAACAGCGGATTACCGTCCTTCCGCTGAAGGTCTACATCGGTACCCAGACCGGGCGGCAGTATCTCCTGGCCTGGTCACTCAGGAGAGAGCGGTTTTCTTTTTTCCGGGCGGATCTCATTGAAAATGTGAAACCGGGAGAAGTGACCGGATACCCACCGGATCTGAAAAGCCTTATGGACGATTTCTGCTCTCATAGCTGGGGAGTGACCGGAAACGGTGACTCCCGGCTGGAGCATATTGAAATGACAGTCTATGTCGGTCCGGACGACAGCTACATCATTGAGAGGCTGGAGCGGGAAAAACGGTGCGGCATTGTGGAAGAACTGGACAGCACACACTGGAGGTTTTCGGCGGATGTGTATGATGCACTGGAAATGCTGCCGTGGCTGCGGACGTTCACAGGGAGGGTGACAGACCTGCGCTGCACGGACGGGCGCGTCATCAGCCGCTTCTGGAAGGATCTCGAGGATCTGGCAACAGTATACGGAGGTGAGAATGATGCTGTTTCATGAAATCTATGGCAGCTACTATCATGCTTCGGCCTCCATCCTGAAGGAAGCAGTACGGGGAACGCTGACCGGAAAAGAACTGAATTCCCTTGTGAGGGAGCATGCATTCGAAGAAAGCCTTATGACGATTCCGGACGGGATGAAGGGAGAAAAATGGAGGCTGCTTCACAAGGATCTCTCCACACCGATTCTGGAAGAACCCTCCATGCCGCTGACCACGCTGGAGAAACGATGGATGAAAGCGTTGCTGCTGGATCCGAGAATCCAGCTTTTTCAGCCCTGTATGACAGGGCTTGAGGATGTCGATCCGCTTTTTACCCCTGACATGCTTGTCTATTATGACCGGTACGCAAATGGGGATGATTACCGGGATCCGGAATACATCCGGCGCTTTCGCACCATTGTATGGGCTCTTCGGGAAAACCGGAATTTATATGTGAGCTTCGAATCCAGACTGAGTGCGAAGCCAAAGCTGGTCGTGACTCCGCATTATCTGGAGTATTCTGAGAAGGATGACCGGTTCCGGCTGATTGCCGCAGGAAGGAAACGGCGCTGGGCGATCAATCTGTCCAGAATGACCGAATGTGAAGCGGCATTGCGGACCGATCCGATGCCGTTAAAGAAAACGGCATCAGGGACGGTTACTTTTGAGCTGGACGACCGTCGGAATGCCCTGGAGCGGGTGCTGCTTCATTTTTCTCATCTGGAAAAGGAAACCAGGAGGCTGGGGGAACACAGGTACCGGGTGACGCTTACCTATGACCGGCAGGATGAAACGGAGATGGTGATCCGGATTCTCTCGTTTGGCGCGGCGGTCAGGGTGACGGAGCCGGAACACTTTATCGGTCTGCTTCGGGAGAGAATTGAACGGCAGAAACAGCTTGCGGCATTTCCTTCATGACGATGATGGTCACCCCGATGAAAAACGCATTACGATAATGACGGAAACGGCCGTGCGCTGCAGGGGAAGCGCACGGCCGTGTAACGTTCTGTCAGGCTGAACAGTTACGCATCGGGCGTGGCGCTGACGCGCATTCAAAGTACGCCCGATGCCTGACTGCCTATGTTTTTGCACGCCTCGCGCAGCAAGTGTGCGAGGCTGACGGAATAGGTACACGGCCGTTTCCGATCAATGAAGAAGGGCTGTGGAGTCATAAACGGATCGTCTCACCGGCAGCGATGGTGAGCAGCTGTTCTCCGGCTTTAA
>CACZQU010000264.1 GCA_902783305.1 uncultured Lachnospiraceae bacterium
GATTTTCGAAGCTCTGCACAAGGCCGGCGGCGTGTTAAGCTATGGAATTCCGGAGTTCCGTCTTCCCAAAAGCCGGGTTGTGGACATGGAGATCGAGAACGTCAAATCCCTTGGCGTTAAAATCGAGACAAATGTCATTATCGGTAAGTCCGTCACGATAGACGAGCTTCTTGAGGAGGAAGGCTTTGAAGCGGTATTTGTCGGTTCCGGTGCCGGACTCCCGATGTTTATGCATATTCCGGGTGAACAGGCGAATGGTGTGATGTCCGCGAATGAGTATCTGACCCGGAACAATCTGATGAAAGCATTTCTTGACAGCTATGACACACCGATTGCTCACGGGAAGAAGGTTGCCGTGGTGGGCGGAGGAAATGTGGCAATGGATGCCGCAAGGACAGCCCTCAGGCTTGGGGCGGATGTCCATATTATCTACCGTCGTTCGGAGGCGGAGCTGCCCGCCCGCCGGGAGGAAGTGCACCATGCCAAGGAGGAAGGCGTTCAGTTTGATCTTTTGTGCAATCCTGTGGAAATTCTGACGGATGACAAGGACGTGGTAACGGGAATCCGGTGCATCCGCATGGAGCTTGGTGAGCCGGATGCCTCCGGCAGAAGACGTCCGGTGGAAATTCCGGGCTCGGAATTTGAAATCGAGGCGGATACGGTCATCATGTCGCTGGGGACCTCCCCCAATCCGCTGATTGCCTCCACTACAGCTGGTCTGGATACGAATAAGCGCAAATGTATCATAGCAGATGAAGAATCCGGAAAAACCTCCAAGGAAGGCGTATATGCAGGAGGCGATGCGGTGACTGGTGCCGCGACGGTGATTCTGGCCATGGGAGCGGGGAAAGCCGGCGCAAGGGGAATTGATGAGTTTATCAGAAAGAACAAGGACTGAACAGGAACACTGAAAAAGCAGATGGTAAGGTCAGCGGGGACGGTTCATGATGGGAACCGTCCCCGATGACCTTTTCTCACGACTTGACGGAACAGGACAGAATTGATAAAATGATACGAGCTTATGATGATGAAAGAAAATGAGGGGTTTTGAGATGTCGTTTCTTGAAGTGATCATTTTAGGGCTCTTGCAGGGGATTACCGAGTTTCTTCCTGTGAGCAGCTTCGGGCATCTTCTGGCTGCTGAGGCTCTGATGGGGATCGAGAGAAACACCGGGGAGCTGCTTGAGGCTATGCTTCACCTTGGGACAGCATTCACGATCCTTTTTGTATATTGGAAGGATTTTGCGCGCATGGGGGCAGAGGTTGGAGGGATGTTGACAGACATTCTCCACAATGCTGTGATATGGGTTCACAACCGCAGACAGACAGATGAAGATCTGCCGTATGCCGAAGTGATGTCCACGACCTGGCGCAAGCTGGCTATGCTGGTACTGGTAAGTCTTATTCCCACCGCCGCGGTCGGCTGCAGCGCCCGGAGGCTGGTCACCATGGTGGCAGCGTCCCCTTTTTTTCCAGGGGCTCTGATGCTGATCAGCGGGATTTTTCTGCTGGTTACGGATCTGGCACAGGGAGGGAGCCGGACATCCATAAAGGAAGCCGGGTATGACAGTGCCATGTGGATGGGAATCTGTCAGGGTCTGGCGGTGTTTCCCGGTATTTCACGAAGCGCCCTGACCATCTGCGCAGGTCTTCTGTGCGGGCAGGGAAGAAAATTTGTCATCAAGTTTTCCTATATTATTTCTGTTCCGGCCATTATCGGCGCGTGCATCGTGGAGTTCCGGCATTTTGATTCTGTCTCCATGACTTCGTCTTTAGCATGGTCTTATTTTTTTGCAATGGTTATTGCCTGTCTGTTTGGTATTGCCTTTATGAGAGTACTCCTGAAGCTGACACGGAGCCTTAAGCTCCGTATCTTTGCTTATTATAATTTCCTGATCGGAATCATTTTTTTAGTCAGAAACTTCGGATAACGCTGCAGCGCTTATCGTTGGTACACGCTCATACAACATTGATCCCGGGGTTTGGACTGACAATGAGGTAAGAGAATCCATGCCTACATCAAAACAATCTGCAAACCGTTCCAGTTCCAGTAAAACCACTTCTTCCAGGAAAAACGCCGCGAAGCGTACTGCGTCCGGAAGCACCTCAAAGCCGGCGCCGGCTTCCCGGCGTTCTCCAGCCGGGGGAACAGCTTCATCTAAAGGGAAATCTGCCCGCAAAAGGACAACTGCAGCGTCCGGAACCGCTTCCAGAGCGGGAACAAGAGGGAACCGGGAAAAACGACGTTCCGGCAGCAATCTGATGGAAAGAATCGCAATCGGCATTACTTTTGTCCTGTGTCTTGTCCTGCTGGTCGGTAATTTCGGGAACAGCGGCATTTTTGGCAAAGCGCTCAGCCAGGTTCAGTTCGGACTTTTTGGAAGATTATCGTATTTTGCTCCGTTTTTGCTTTTTTTCAGTGTTGTTTTCCTTTTTTCCAACAAGAGAAATCCCAACGCTTTCAAAAAGGTACTTGCTGCGTGGGTTTTGTTTCTTTGTCTTTGCGCGTTTTATCACCTGGCCGCAGAAGGCTTCGATGAAAGCACGCTGCTTTCGGACTACTATGCTGTCAGCGCGGACTATCGTACAGGAGGGGGAGCTGCCGCGGGGCTGATGCTCACGGCTACGACGCTGGCATTTGGCTGGATCGGAGGAATGATCGTCCTTTGCTCTCTGGCGCTGGTCTGTCTGATCGAGCTGACGCAGAAATCCTTTGTGGATTTTGTCCTGGCGGTAACTGATTATATTCATCCCGAAGCACTCCCTGACGATGAGGAGGATTCCGTCCGTGATCTCAAAAAGGAGCTGCGCTCCCGGAAGAAGCTCAATGCCACGAGACAGCGCCGCCGCAAGCAGATTGCGAAGCTTGAGCAGGCGCTTGAGGAAGAGGAAGAGAAGGGGAAGTCCCTGTCTTTGGATCGTCTTGATCCGGATGATTTCGAAGATGAAGACGATCTCAGATATAAGGATCTGATCGGGGAGGAAAAGAGTGAGGATTCCCTGGCCGGGGAGCCTGAGATTATCCGGGAGGACAGGGAAAGAACCAGTCAGGATGAAATCACAGGTGAAAAGGAAGAGTTTATCGTAAACGAGCATGGGATCCGGAGAAAAACCGACGAGGATGAAGAGTCTGATCTGGAAGAGGAATCAGAGGATCCGGATCAGGACCGCTCTTACCGCCCGGCCGGAAAAAAACCGAAAAAAACCAAAGGGGCAAGGAAACGCTCCAGGATGAAGGAAACGGACGAGGAGGAGCCCGGTATGCTGGCTTCTCTGGCAAAAGCGGCCAGACGGGCTTTGTCTATTGAGCTGGAGGATGAAGACGAAGGCCTGGATTTCATGTATTCCGATTCGGCTCAGGATAAGAAAGATGATGAAACGGAGGAATCCTCCTTTGAAGACATGCCCAAAACGCGGCTTGCCATTCACCGGATGTATACGGAAATGATGGAGGAGGATCCCGGAGATACTCCGGGCTTTGTGGTTCAGGATGCGGCTGATCCGCAAAAGCGCGGTAAGGATCCGGCAGAAAAAGTGACTCCGAAGGAAGCTTCCGTCAGCCGGGAGAAGGAGACGGACAGAGAAGAAGAGGCGGTCGGGGAAGAGACGGCCGTCTCCATGTCCGGTCTGAACCAGAAACGGGATCAGCAGCCAGCCTGGATAGGAGCGGAATCGGTTAAGCTGGTCACCATGCCGGATTTCGGAAATTCTGATTTCGGAAAATACCTGTCCGGACACAAAAGAGCCGGCACCCGGTTCTCTTCTGAGTCACTGGATCTGCCGGACGATGAAGATTTCGGCTTTTTTGATCACCGTGACGAAGGCTCAGGTGAGGATAACCGTCCGGATCAGTCAGTCGAAGAGGAACTGCCGGATCAGCCGGAAGAAGAGAATCTGCCTGCAGAGAATGAACCGGATCCTTCTGTACCGGATCAGTTGTCCGCCGAAAAAGAAACCACGGAGGATACCTCCCCTTTCGAAGGTGGAGACGACGCTGGCATACCCGCCGGAGAAGATTCGGAAGCAAAGGAATCCGCCGCGGCTTCCGGCGCAGGAGAAAGATCAATCGAAAGCTATATGGAGGGAAAGGTTCCCAGGCCTCCGAAACCATATGTGTTTCCTACTCTCGACCTTCTGACGAAGGGAAGCACGAAATATAAAGGCTTATCTGATGAGACACTCAAGGAGACTGCGGATAAGCTTCAGAATATCCTGTACAATTTCGGCGTAAATGTGACAGTGACCGATGTTTCCTGCGGACCTACGGTTACCCGTTACGAGCTGCAGCCTGAGCTTGGAGTGAAAGTCAGCCGGATTGTCAGTCTTGCGGATGATATCAAGCTGAACCTGGCCGCGGAGGATATCCGTATTGAAGCGCCTATCCCCGGCAAGGCAGCAGTGGGAATCGAAGTTCCCAACAAAGAGCGGATTCCTGTCAGCCTGCGGGAGCTGATCGCTTCTTCGCAGTTCAGGGAATCCCGGTCAAAGCTTTCTTTTGCGGTGGGCAAGGATATCGCGGGAACTCCGGTTGTCACCGACATTGCCCAGATGCCCCATCTTCTGATCGCCGGGGCGACGGGAGCCGGCAAATCGGTCTGTATCAATACCCTGATCATCAGCATTCTGTACAAGGCCAAGCCTACGGAGGTTCAGATGATCATGATCGATCCCAAGGTGGTGGAGCTGAGCATTTATAACGGCATTCCCCATCTGCTGATCGATGTGGTCACTGATCCGAAGAAGGCGTCAGGCGCCCTTAACTGGGCTGTGGATGAGATGACCCGCAGGTATAAGCTGTTTTCCGAATATAATGTCCGCAATATCGGGGAGTTCAATCACAAGCTGGACAAAATGGACTATGACAGCGAAAAGCCCGAAAAGATGACGCAGATCGTCATCATCGTAGATGAGCTGGCTGATCTGATGATGGTTGCCCCGGGAGAGGTGGAGGACGCGATCTGCCGTCTGGCCCAGCTCGCCAGAGCCGCGGGAATCCATCTGGTCATTGCGACGCAAAGACCCTCCGTCAATGTCATTACCGGCCTGATCAAGGCGAATATGCCTTCCCGTATCGCTTTTGCGGTTTCATCCGGCATTGATTCGCGGACGATTCTCGACAGCTACGGTGCTGAAAAGCTTCTGGGCAAGGGGGATATGCTGTTTGCCCCTCAGGGTATGCCGAAGCCGTCCCGTCTGCAGGGCGCCTTTGTCTCCGATGAGGAGATCAGCAAGGTTGTGAATTTCCTGAAGGACAGCAACCAGGCTTTTATCTCACAGGATACAAGGGTTGAGAAGCAGGTAAGTGATTCGATAATGGCAAAGACGCTTTCCGGAAAGGATGACAGGGATGCGCTGTTTACCAGCGCCGGAAAATTCATTATTGAAAAGGACCGGGCATCCATCGGACAGCTTCAGCGTGTATTTAAGATCGGGTTCAACCGGGCTGCCCGTATCATGGATCAGCTGTGTGCGGAAGGAGTTGTCGGTCCGGAAGAGGGGACAAAGCCCAGAAAGATTCTGATGACGATGGAGGATTTCGAAAAGAAATACGAAAGAAGCATTGACCCCAAGCCATGAGATGGGATGACTGCAGCAGTTTCTTTCCTCCGTCTTTGCGGGCAAAAAACGTCGAGGTTCAGTTATGACGATCAGAATATTGTCTGTCGGCAAAATCAGAGAAAAGTATCTGGAAGAGGGAATACGGGAGTACGCGAAACGAATCGGCAGGTACTGCAAGCTGGAAATTTCCTCCGTGGCGGATGAGAAAACCCCGGACGGGGCTCCTGCTGCCGAGGAGGAGAAGATCCTGGCGAAAGAGGGGGAGAGGCTGCTTTGCCTGATCAGAGACAGGGATTATGTCATCGCCCTTGACATAGGCGGAACCGCTCTTGATTCTCCCGGGATGGCAGAGAAGCTTATCGGACTGATGGCTCATGGAAGGAGCACGGTTGACTTTGTCATCGGTGGATCTCTTGGCCTTCACAAAAGTGTTCTGGACAGAGCGGATTACCGTCTGAGCTTTTCGAAAATGACTTTTCCGCACCAGCTGATGAGACTGATTCTGGCTGAGCAGATCTACCGCTGCTTCCGCATCATCAACCATGAGCCGTACCATAAATAATCAAGAAAGGA
>CACZQU010000265.1 GCA_902783305.1 uncultured Lachnospiraceae bacterium
CACCATATCCGAAACGGTTCTTCCATTCTCTGATCCTGGCAGCGGTTTCACTCCAGACAAACCGGTCAAGCTCAATGATCATCCCATACTCCTCGAGCAGCGGAATAAACACACCAGGATGGATCATCCCCAGTTCAGGGTGATTCCAGCGCACCAGAGCCTCCGCGCTGGAAAGCACAGGTTTGTCCCCCCGGATATCATACTTGGGCTGGAAAAACACGGTAAACCGTCCTTCCTTCAGCGATGGCCTGAATTCCTCCAGAAGCCTTTCCTGATACAGCTCTGCGTCATGCATGGCAGTGTCATAAATCCCGACACCCGTCCAGTACCCGTTTTTGACGGTATTTGCCGCAGTCCTTGCATAATCAAAGCGTCGTTCAATCTCCAGTGTTTTGTCCACATTGGCATAAACGCCCATGCGCAGGCGAACCCGGTTTTCACAGGCTTCGTCGCCGGACAGCCCTTCAGAAAACCTGGCGTGCAGGAGCTCATAATCCTCCCGGTGGGGACAGTAAATAAAGAAGGTATCTCCGTTATAACGGCAGCTGACACCTCCCACCTCGCGGGAGATCTTCCGGATTCTGTTTCCCATACGAGCGAGAACACTGTCACCGTACGGCTTGCCATAACGCTCGTTCAGCATACGGAAATGATTGACATCGAGCACAACAGCATCCATCAGCATTTCCGTGTAATGCCGGTCATACATCCGGACATAGTTCATGAAATAACTGGGATTGTACAGGCTGGTAAGGGGATCGCGTTCGGTAGATTCGATGATATTCCTTTTCTCCGAAAGCTCAATGCAGCGGTTTACTCTGACCTTGACGATTTCCATATCGGGATACGGCTTTGGAATAAAGTCCATAGCGCCCAGCTTCAGGCATTCCACTTCAGCCGTCTGATCGGCCGTCAGCACGATAACCGGAATATCCGCAAGCTCTGCTTCTTTTTTCATCACCTTCAGCACTTCCATGCCGTTCATGTGAGGCAGCTGCAGATCCAGAAGAACAATGGCAATTTCATCCAGATGTTTTCTGATCTGCTCGAGTGCCTGGACGCCATCCAGCGCGTACAGCTGTTCAAAATCCCCCTGAAGGATATTACTCAGCATCATCAGGCTGATTTCATCATCCTCCACGATCAGAATATACCGCTTATCCTTCGGCAAAGTCCGATTTCCGGGCAGCCCGACCAAGGATCCGCTCCCGGATTCTGCCTCATCTCTGGTAACAGAGCCCAGACTCTTCAGCAGCTCCTTTTCCTCATACATCAGTTTGTCCGCCCGCTCAAATACACTGTGCAGGCTCTCATCCTCGCCCTGTCTGTAATCCGAATAACCACCGGAAATCACAACGCCGCCTTTGCCGATATGCTGTACAGAACGGTCATGAAGCGCAAGAACCAGCTCTTTCCGGATAACATAGTCGCGCCCGGACAATATGACCACAAATTCGTCTCCGCCAATACGGTAAACCGGGCTGTGAAGAAAGATGTCACAGATCATCGCGAAAGCCTGCCGGATGAGCTCGTCTCCGGCTTTGTGTCCCTGCGTGTCGTTGATCTGCTTCAGCCCATTTACGTCACAGATGACGACAGCGAAATCATTCGCCTGCCTGTCGGCAATAGCGTTGTTGAGCTTCTGTTCATGGAGCAGGAAAGCATGCTTGCTTTTTGCGCCGGTAAGCGGATCCCTGAAGGCTGTTTTCTTCGCCTCGTCCCGTTCCTGCTCCACCTTCTTCTCCCACTTCTCCATGGACAGGTAGTTAATCAGCATCGCGGACAGCGCCATGACAAACAAAACCGTAATAATCAGCATTTTAGCCGTATCGACACGCCGGATATGGTCAATCTGGCTTTGAATGAAAACGTCCTCACTCACAGCCTGGGATGCCTCGTCTGCTTCGCCGCGATAATAATTCTGTATGGAATAAATCGCTTTTTGTGTGGACTGCTCATCCACACGCCCCAGCCAGATCAGCGCCATGAAGACGACCAGCGCCAGCAGGGAAATCCATACTATGATCGCTTTGCCAAAACGTCTGGCATGATCTTTACGGATTATCCACCGGAAATAGACAAACCCCAGGACAGTCCACACTATGTACAGAATGTAGGTTTCTGTTTCCAGTGTGAATCCCCTGAACACTGTCGGGAAAAGAAGAAAGCTTCCGAAAACCAGCATGAGGACAAAACCAGTCATCCCCGTACACATCTCCCGGCGGTTTTGGAGCTTTCTGGCCGTTTTCAAGGCTGCGGCAGATACGAAGCCATACAGCATCGTCGCGCCGAGCGTTATCACATCCACAATCCAGCCGATAGCGGTACGTCCGGCAAAAACAAAGGGGATGCTCACGGCAGCAATCAGAAGCATCGCATTCGCGGGAACCTGTTTTTCATTTAACCGGGCGAACTGGCCAGGGAGAATATCGTCCCGCGCGGCAGCGTATAACAATCTGCTGAGCGACCGCATATTTCCGATGAGGCTGGTCAGGATCAAAGCCAGCAGCGAGGCCATCAGCACAGCTGTCCCGAAGCTTCCCATATAATGTTCCGCAGCGTAAAAGGCAGGCAGGCCTTCGATGCCGGAATAACGGCTGAGATTACGGATATAATCAAACCAGCTGGTACAGCCTTCAGGATAAGCGGTAATGCTCAGCAGGGTCACAAGGATATACAGGGCTGAAGAAACCAGCACGGACAGAACCAGGATGCGGTAGAGTCTGTCCCGCCTGAAACGAAATTCCTCCGGGGAATGGGTGATGCTTTCAAACCCGATAAATGCCCAGGGTGAGATAAAGGCGATCCGGAACACCTGCGTGATTTCATTCCTGTCAGGCACAAACGCAGGGGCCAGGCTGCTGTCACGTCTCAGGAAAGCGATGATAAAGCAAAGTGTAATTCCCGCCACAAAAAGGCAGGCCATCACGACCATTGCCCGGGCAGCGAAAACCTTGCCGCGCATACACAGAAGAGTTATGGCGGCAATAGCGATAATGGTGAGCATTGCTTCACCGATATAGACCTCATACCCAAAAACGGAAAAAAGATACCCGAACCGGAAAAAGCCGCCGAGGAAAAAACGGGAAAAAAGCGGCAGGCTGGTCGCATTTGCCCAGAACATGGAAATATAGGTCAGGCTGAGAAACCAGAAGACCAGAAAAGCCCTGTCATAACCAAAAACTTCCCTTGTGTATGCATAAACCCCTCCGGTAAGAGGATAATGGCTTGCCAGATAAGAAAAATTCCGGCACATGATCAGCATCAGCATCGTACCGATGAGCAGACCCAGGATTGTGCCTGCAGGGCCGGCCTGGGCAAGGTAAGAATTACTGGTGACAACCAGAGCCCCCCATCCGACGCTTGTCCCGACAGCCAGCGCCCATGCCTCCACAGAGGAAAGATATGGTTGTAAATCGGTCTGCGTATTCTTACCAGACAACTGAATCAGCTCCCTTCTTCATGACTGGAACTCTTCACAGGGTGCTGTGCGCAAAAGACTTGTCAATGAAAACATAATCCTTCAGGCGGTTCATGGCTTTTACCGTCCAGGAAAAGGGAACGGCGAAATTGATCCTGATGGCCCAGGGATCATGGAAGGGCGCACCCTGCTGCCAGGCAACCCCGACATCCCAGCCGGCTTTGATGACTTCATCGATGCTTCGGCCTGTCTTTTTGCAATATTCTTCACAGTGAAGGAACATCATGTAGGTACCCTGCGGCCGCATCACTTCCACGCCTGGAAAGTTTTCGCAGATGAAATCATAAGCGTAAAAGATATTTCCGGAAAGAACATGACACAGTTCATCCGCCCACTCGCTGCCTTCATCCGAATACGCTCCGATCAGCGCATGCATGGAAAGCACATTCATGTCGTTATAGTGACAGCAGAGGCTCTGCCGTGTAAGACGATCCCTCAGCCAGGAATTATAGACAATATGATAGCTGCCGACCAGTCCTGCCAGATTAAAGGTCTTGCTGGGAGCATAAACGGCTATCGTACGCATCCTTGCGTCTTCACTCACGCTCTGAGTCGGAATATGCCGGCTGCCTTCAAGGATAATATCGGACCAGATCTCATCAGAGACGACGATGACATCATATTTCCGGAAAATTTCCATGGCTTGTTCGATTTCCCGACGCTCCCAGACCCGTCCGCATGGATTGTGGGGGCTGCAGAAAACGGCAAAATGGATATGATTTTCTTTTATGCGACGTTCCATATCTTCATAATCCATACGCCATATGCCCTCTTCATCCTTCACCAGCGGGCTGAGCTCAGCGGTACGTCCATTGTCCTCCAGCACATGCGTGAAGCCGATATAGGTCGGACTGTGGAGGAGAAACCTTTCGCCCGGAGCAGTAAAGGCCTGCAGTGCAGATGCCACACAACCCAGAACACCGTTTTCATAACCAATATGCTCCGGCGCCAGACCGGAAACCTGATTCCGGTTTTCATGCCAGCGGATGATGGAATCATAATATTCCTCAGAAGGCAGAAAATATCCATAAGCCGGATGCTCCGCCCTGCGGATCAATGCCCGTGGGATGGAGGGTGCTGTCGCAAAGTTCATATCCGCAACCCACATAGGAATTGCGTCAAAGCCCTCCTTCGGCGCATCCGGTGTTTTGGCAAAATCTACGGCGCCGCCGATCGAATCGACGGCCAGAGCATCCATTCCATGCCGCTCCAGCATGGTTTCGAAATCAAATCTCATAAATGGTTCTCCTTTTTTCATTCCGGATAATGTGAACTCTTTTTCACATCGCGATTCCCGTAAAGCCATGATCTGTACCTGACTGTACAGATCCATACCCTGTCCGTATGATGACGATAAAGCAAGGGCAGGTATGCACCTGCCCATTCACCATCGCATTCAACGTCCCGGAGCTTTTCTCCTGACGG
>CACZQU010000266.1 GCA_902783305.1 uncultured Lachnospiraceae bacterium
AGCTGCCCTTGATTACGCAGATTCTGATTGATGCTTCCAATTTCTTCCGGAGCTATATTCTGCTTATGATCGGAATTGCAGCGGCATTGGTCATGGTTTATAAGCTTTATGGCAATACAGAGGCTGGACGCCTGAATCTGGCAAAGAACCAGCGCAAGCTGCCGGTACTGGGGAATATCGTGGTTCTCAATTCGGCGAGTCAGTTTGCGAATACTATGGCGATGATGCTGAATGCCGGTCTGCCGATGACCAGGTCGATCTCCATTACCTCCCGTGTCCTGGACAATTATTATGTCAGCCAGGAGGTGGGGAAAATCACCGCAAAGCTGGAGGAAGGCTATACCCTCGGAAGAAGCCTGAGGGATGCCGGATGCCTGCCGGATATTCTGGTGGATATGACGGCTGTCGGAGAGGAGAGCGGCGAGCTGGCTCAGACACTGACGATGACAGCAGAATACTATGATAATGAACTCGAGCAGGCGACGGCTGATGCCCTGGCGAAGCTGGAGCCGACCATACTGGTCTTCCTGGCGGGTTTCGCAGGGTTTATCGTTATAGCGATTTATATGGCGATGTTCAGTATGTATGCTGCAATGTGACGAAAAGCTTTGGCAAAGAAAATGGGACAGAAAAACCATGAGAAGAAAGCTGTGGCAAAGAATGGGACAGAAAAACCATGGAAAACCAGCATCAGTCGTGGGAAGGGAAGACAGGTATTATGGAAAACCAGCATCAGCTGAGGGGATGAGAGAGATAAACCATATAAGAAAGGGTCCCTGCTCCGGCAAAATCAACCGCCTGGTTGCGCTCCTTCTGGTTCTGATCGGGATCATGGTGATCGTGATTCTCTTTCCCTCCTGGCAGAGATTCCGGTTCCGCTCTGAGAAGACCGCCTGCATCCAGGCGCTGAAATCTGCGGAGGACGGGCTGATTATCGACTTTCTTTCCCACTATGAAGAAAGGACAGTGGAGGGAGCACGGGAGACTCTGGATTCCGTTCTTCCGGAACGGCCGAATATCTGTCCTGCCGGTGGTACGGTTTATCTGATTAAAGGGCCGGATGGGATTTATCAGCCGGTCTGCGGGCTTCATGACTCTGACCTGAAGGAGAGAACCCGGCTGAATGCCTCCCGCTCCAAGGATCTTCTGGTGGATGCTCTGGCGGAAGCGAAGCGGAAAGGCGGCGAATCTAAGAAAAAAAAGTCGGATTCAATCGTGATCCGGATCAACGGAAGGGATCTTGAATGCGTCCGGACCGAACAGGAGGCCGATATCCGCCGGGGAACCAGGACGACTCTTGGCTATAAAGGCGTCGTGGCTTTCTATGGGATGGCCGGGGAAGGGGCCTTTGAGAAGGTTCGCGCGAAAAACGACGGCCTGGCCTATTTCCTGTATGCTGACGAAGAATACTGCGCGGTCTGGCGGGTGGATGACGGCTGGACCGGTACGGCTTATAGCAGTTATTAAAACAGGATAATAGCAGTAATTGCCTCTCCATGTTATGGTAAACGTCACTATGCTTTTACTATGATGGCCATCTGTTTCCAGATAAGCTATCCTCAAACTGGAACAAAGCAAGACGTCAATGTCGCTTACCATAGATTATGAACAGCCCGGGCATAAAGAACCTTTATATCTGGATTGTTCATCCAACGATGACACATTGATGTCAGGATCAATGCAAGGATTTCTTCCGGATATTCATTTACTCCGGTAAAGCGGCTCGGAAAGGGGAATGAGATGTCGATATATGAATATAAGCCCGCGCTCATATTTTTTGTGACGGCATCGGCGATTCTCGGCGCAGTTCTTGGTTCCTTTCTCAATTGCGCAGCCTGGCGGATCGTTCGGGGAGCATCCTTCATGAAGGGAAGAAGCCGGTGCCCATCCTGCTCCCATCTGCTGAGTGCGGCAGAGCTGGTCCCGGTTTTCAGCTGGATTCTCCAGAAAGGGAAATGCAGATGGTGCGGAAAGAGAATATCGGTCCGCTATCCTCTGACAGAGATCGGTTTTTCCCTGATTA
>CACZQU010000267.1 GCA_902783305.1 uncultured Lachnospiraceae bacterium
CGGGCAATGCGCTGACCCTTCCGGACGGGCGGATGCTGATTGTGTACACAGGTGTACTGGAAACCCTTGATAAAGAAGGCAGGAACACCTGCCTCCAGACCCAGTGTCTGGCCGTTGGTGATGGCATTGATTTTGAAAAAATCAGGGAAAATCCGGTAATCCCGTCAGACATGATCCCGGAAGGCGGAAGTACGCGGGATTTCCGAGATCCTAAGCTGTGGTACGCACCGGACGGAACTTACCGGATGCTGGTCGCAAACCGCCCGGCTGATCAAAGCGGCCAACTGCTATTGTACAAAAGCACAGACGGCTTTCACTGGGAATTCGGAAAGATATTCGCGGAAAACCGGAACCGCTTCGGGAAGATGTGGGAATGCCCGGATTTCTTTGAACTGGACGGGAAAGGGGTCATTCTGGTGAGTCCGCAGGATATGCTGCCGGACGGATTTGAATATCATAACGGAAATGGAACGCTTTGTCTGATCGGCTCATATGATCCGGAAAGCGAGACATTTGCCGAAGAAATGAATCAGGCCGTCGATTATGGGATCGACTTTTATGCCATGCAGACGATTCTGTCCCCCGACGGAAGACGGATTATGATCGGCTGGATGCAGAACTGGGATACGCTGGGGATCCATGACCTCAGTGATCCCTGGTTCGGGCAGATGTCACTTCCGCGGGAGCTTCGGATCAGGGACGGGAAACTCTTTCAGTACCCTGTACGGGAGCTGGAGCTCTTCCGGAAGAATAAAGTAGAATACCATCAGTTCAGACTGAAAGGAGACGGTATTATTTCCTCTGCTTACAGTAAACCGAAGGATGTGACAAAAGGACTTCAGCTCCCCGGGGTTTGCGGCAGGTGCCTGGATATGGAGGTTGTCGTCACGAGACCGGAAGGAGAGGAGCTGTTTGATAAATTCACGATTTCGCTGGCCGCTGATGAGGAATATCATACCAAGCTCAGCTTCAGACCCAAAGAATCCATTGTGAAGATAGACCGTAAGTTCTCCGGCTCCAGGCGTGCGGTGATTCATCAGAGAAGGGCGCAGGCACAGATGCTTGATGACCAGATCAGATTCCGTATCATCCTTGACCGGTTCAGTATGGAGGTTTTCATCAATGACGGCAGCAAGGTAATGACGATGACGCTGGGGACGAGGCAGAGCGCGGACGGAATTTTCTTCGCCAGCGACAAGGATGTTATGATCAGTGTAACGAAATATGAACTGCAGCTGTAAACCAGACGGCTGCCGGATAGACCGCCAGACAGAAAACACTGCAGTTTACGGTCTGATCTTCTTCCGTGCTTTGCCTTACGGGTAAACCGTGAGCGGCAACCAGCGACGGTTACTATTAACGGTCTGACCTTCCCCGCGCGTGGCTTTACAGTTAATCCGTGAATAGCAACCAGCGATGCTTAATGAACGCAAGGCACAATGTTTTTTCTTTACAGCCATCTTCAAAAGTGATACCATGAAAATGTAACAAAATCCCTGCCCCAAAAGGAGGAAACAATTATGAAGAAGTTCCTTGTCATCGCTCTTGCTGCGGCAATGGTATTGGGCAGTACGTCGGTTATGGCGGCTGACTACCCGAACAAGCCCATCACGGCAATCTGCCCCTGGGGTGCCGGCGGCGGTACAGATTCCTGTGTCAGAGCCTTCTGTGAAGCACTCTCCAAAGAGCTCGGCCAGACGATCACTGTCGACAACCGGACAGGTGCCGGCGGCGTCACCGGTCATGAGGCTATTGCGGACGCGGATCCCGATGGATACACCTTTGGCTCGATTACCTTTGAGTGCGTTACCTACAACCTTCTGGAGACCAGTGAGTACAAATCCTATGAGAATTACGATCCGCTGTGCCGTCTGAATGCGGACGCGGCTGGCGTAACCGTGAATGCTGCATGGGCGGAGAGCAACGGCATTACCGATCTGACCTCTTTCATCGCCTACTGCCAGGAGCATCCGGGAGAAGTCCGTATGGGCGGATCCTCCAATGCTTCCGTATGGCATATTGCCGGTGGCTATCTGATGAACGCTGCCGACATTGATATCCGTATGGTCACCTTTGCTGACGGAGCTGCTTCCGCGGTTCAGGCCGCAGCACAGGGCGTCGATGTCGAGGGCGTTACGGTTTCTCTTGCGGAGGCCAGAAGCTTCATCGAATCCGGAGATCTTGTCTGCCTTGGCGTGATGGGCGAAGAGAGAGTTCCCGCTTTCCCGGATGTCCCGACCTGTACAGAGCAGGGTGTTGACGCTGTATATTATACCTGGCGTGGATTTGCCCTTCCGCTGGGCGTAGATGATGAGATCCGCCAGATTCTCCAGGATGCCTGCGCGGTGGCTGTTGAGGATCCGGACTTTATCGATTACATGGAGACAGCAGGTCTTGGCATTGCTTATATGGACGCAGAGGAGTTCAAGGCTTTCCTGCAGCAGCAGGAGGATGTTGACGTTCCCGC
>CACZQU010000268.1 GCA_902783305.1 uncultured Lachnospiraceae bacterium
AACTGACTTTTTCACAGCTTTATCAAAAAGCACTTGGCATTGGCGCAATCCTGAAACAAGAAGGTGTGAATCCGAAAGACAGGATTCTGTTTACGGCTGCGTCAAAGCCGGAGATGGTTGCTGCGTATCTGGGGATCAGCCTGATAGGCGGCGTAAGTGTCTTTATTGACAAAAACAGCACCGCTCAAAACGCTCTGGATATTTATCCTGATGCTGAAGCCAGTCTTTGTCTGACAGACCGGATTCCTGCTTCCACAGATGGAGCATATCGTATTCGTTCCCTTAAGAATCTCTATGAGGAGGCGGACAACGCGCTTTCTGCTGAGCGGTACAATCCCGTTGAAGAGGAGATTTCCGAAATCCTCTTTACTACGGGGACAACCGGAAAGCCAAAAGGAGTCATGCTTTCCTACAGAGCTGTTTATCATATTCTGACCAATACCATAAATGGAATCGGCATCCGTGAGGACGAGGTTGTTCTGCTTCCGATCCCGCTGAACCATTCTTACGCGCTTCGTGTACTAAGAGCGGTGTTATACCGCGGCGCAACCGTAGTGCTGCAGAATGGTTTCGTATTTGCCAGGGAAATTGAAAACAATCTGAACAGCTTTCATTGTACCGGGATTGCGGGAGTTCCTGTGTCCATGGAGATTATCCGGGGACAGATGCAGGATCATTTCGCCGAAATCATGGGACGCTTCCGGTATATTGAAATCGGAGCCGGTTCCCTGACCGTAGAGCAGCGCAGACGTCTTGCTGCTTTGCTTCCGGATACGGTGATTTACAATACCTGGGGTTCCTCAGAGACCGGCGGAGTGTTTTTCCTCAATGTTTCCGAGACGGCAGAGGATCCTCAGAAGGTCCGCTCTCTTGGAAAAGCGATTGGCGACACCTGTGTAAAGGTGATGGACAAAGACGGCCGGCAGATACAGGGCACCCCGGATCATCCGGGGAGGATGGCCCTGAAGGGCCCGATGGAAATGTCCGGCTACTGGAAGAACCCTGAGCTGACAGATGAGACCCTGAGGGACGGATGGCTGCTTACCAGCGATCTCGTCTATCAGGACGAAGAAGGCTTTATCTATATGCTGGGCCGCTCGGACGATCTCATCAATGTAGGCGGCGACAAGGTATCTCCGGTGGAAGTGGAGAGCTATGCCAGCGAATATCCTCACATTTCGGATTGCGCCTGCATTGGTGTACCTGATACAACGGGACATCTGGGTGAGGTTCCTGCGCTTTTCGTCGTTGTCAGGGACGCAGCCTACTCGGAACCGGACATAAAGGTTTTTCTGTCTTCCAGAATGGAGAAATGCAAGGTTCCGGTACATTATGTCTGCGTGGAGGAAATCCCGCGCAACAGGATGAAAAAGATTGACAGAAAAGGACTCAGAGCGCTCTGGAACCAGACAGGAGAGGATTCTCTTATGAATCCTGTTATGCAGGCAATTCTTTCCAGACGCAGTATACGCCGCTTTACCGGAAAGAAAATTGACCGAAGACTTCTGGACATGATCCTGAAGGCAGGTTATCATGCACCCAGCGGCCATAATATGCAGACCTGGCGCTTTACTGTTCTGACGGATCAGGACACGATCGAAAAGCTGAAGGAAGCGTCGCGCAAAGCCGCTGAAACAAAAAAAGTTCCGTTCTACGGCTTTGAGAATCCACAGTGCCTGATCCTGATCTCCAATGATGAGAGAAATCCGGATGGGTGCCAGGACTGCTCCTGTGCAGCGGAGAATATTTTTCTGGCTGCTTATTCTTATGGAATTTCTTCTTCCTGGCTGAACCCCCTCATGACGCTGCGCCATGCAGCTCCTGTGGAAGAAATGCTTAACCGGCTTGGAATTCCTTCCAACCATATCGTATGGTGCATGGCAGCTCTTGGGTACGCGGCTGCCGAAGGAACGAAGCTGGCGAAAAAGAAGGATGTGATCTGTTTTGTCGATGAGTAAGGAGATGAATAAAGAGAAGGTAAGCCATATTCTCAGGTTTGTCTTTTTTTCACTGATCCTGGGATTTATGCTGGTAACGATCCATAATATCTGCATGCGCAAGCCTTCCGAGGCAAAGCTTAAGGCTTTTTATGATGAATGTAAAACTATTGACGTCCTTTTCACCGGGATCAGCCATATGGAGGTCGCTTATTCTCCGTTAAAGCTGTATGAGGATTTCGGGATTACGTCCTTTAATTTCGGAGAGAGCGGAAACCAGCTCCCCACATCCTACTGGGTGATTGAAAATGCCCTGGATTACGCGGATCCTAAGCTGGTAGTGATTGACGTACGGAAAATCGAGGATGATTTTATCGCATACAGCAATCTGACGACGACGTCCTTTGACTATGTTCCGCTGTCCATGACGAAGATCCGCACAGCGATGGATCTTTTTGAGACCCTGGACGAACGGCTGGAATTTCTGATCCCGCTCCTTAGATATCACAGCCGCTGGACGGAGCTGACAAAAGATGATTTTGCTATGATAAACTATCGCCTGGATATGGGAACATTGCATTATGAAAACAGACGTCTTGGTGTTGCCGTTCCTGTCAGCTGGTCTCTTTTGTCTACAGACAAAAGGGAGGTCACCGGCAGCGTTTCGGAGCAGTATCTGAGAAAGCTCGTGGCGTTGTGCAAGGAAAGAGGAATCGGGGTTCTCCTGGTGAACCTTCCCTATCCTGCCGATAAACAGAGCCAGCTGTATGCTAATGGGGTGATCACCATCGCGGAAGAGCTGGATGTACCTTATCTTGATTTTCTGCAGCTGGAAGATTATATCAACTATGATACCGATATGAACGACGCCGACAGCCATCTCAATGATTCCGGGGCGCAGAAGGTGACAGAATACCTGGGGATGTATCTCACGGATCATTTTGACCTGCCCGACCGTCGTCAGGACGCCGGATGTGCTTCCTGGGAGGAGAGACTATCGCAGTTCCGGGCATATCAGTTTGGCAGACTTGCCGCCCAGAGTAAGGCGGATAATTATCTGATGCTGGCGTCAGATGACGAGTTCGGGAAATGTATTTATGTAAAGGAAGGATCGGCTCTTCTGAAGGATAACCGGATGCAGCAGCTCATACAGAATATGGCAGGAAATACTCCGCTGGAGCTTCTGTTCGAGGCGGCATTTGCTGGGGAGAGCTATTTTCTCCTGGTAGACAGTGAAGATGGCGGAGTCTATGAAAGCCGGGGGATGGAAGGATTGGAGATGGATACCAGGGCATTCGGACATGTGATCTATTCACATGATCTGAGCGGGAATCCCTTTCTCTATCTTGACGGACAGACAGAAAATTATTTTTCGTCTGTGTTTGAGGAGAATGGGTCAGACTCGGATCTTTTCACTGTTGCCGGAACCTCCTTCAGCCAGGATATTCTTACCTCATCCTTCAAGGTTGACGAGACCGCGAAGATGATTCTTTCTGCCACCAGGCAGTGAGGATTCCGGGGAAGGCATCGATCCGGATGGAGAGATACAATGACAAAAAAACAAGAACAGCTTCTTTTGCTGCTGAAGGAGGTCGACGGGATCTGCCGCTCCAATGGTCTGCGCTATTGCATGGCCGGCGGCAGCCTGATCGGCGTAATGCGGCATGAGGGCTTCATACCCTGGGACGACGATATTGATCTGTACATGCCCAGAAATGACTGGGATCGGTTTGTCAGGATCTGTGAGAAGGAGCTTCCTGAAAACCGTATAGTGGAATGCAGAGAATGTGATCCGGAATATACGAATACCTTTCCAAGGTATGGTTCTTCCGATACCTGTGCGATCCATAAACATCAGATCATCGGAAAGGACAGAGCGGGGGAGATCATCGATATTCTGACTCTGGACCCGATTCCGCCTGGCCGGAGAAAATACCGGCGTTACCGGACGACGATGATGATTTACTCCGAACTGGTGAATCCCAACAATGTTTTTTGTGACAGATGGGAGATTTCTGTGCTCAGGTATCGGTGGAATCTGTTTCTGTATCGTATCCTGGGCAGGGAGAAGGCGCTTTCCCGTCTGGAAAAGAAGATGTTTTCCTGGCAGGAGGAGAAATGCTCAAGGTATGCCATGCGTTGGGGGGGATGTCCCTTCCTTTTTGACAAGGAAATGTTTTTCCCCCTTAAAGACGGGATCTTTGAAGGCCTCAGCGTTATGATTCCCGCGCACACCAGTGATTATCTGATCTGGCATTACTCAGACGAATGGCGGTTTGTCCCACCACATAAGGAGCGGGAATCTCATGATACCATCAGTCCGGAGGGGATGGATTACCGGCAGTTCAGGGAGCTTTATCTTCCTTATGTCGATACTGCCCATTTCCGGAAAGAAACGATACGGTATAAGAGTTATTCTATCGGTGCGGCCAGAAGAAACCACAAGCTGGCCTCAATGCGCCAGGAGCTGTATGGAACTGCGGTTCTGATGGATTTCCGGGCAAGACAAAAGGAAAAGCTTGAGAACGGTATTTCTCTGGCGGATGCGGTAAAAAAACGGGAGTTTTCCCT
>CACZQU010000269.1 GCA_902783305.1 uncultured Lachnospiraceae bacterium
GGATGACAAGAGTTATTATTCATGCATTGTTCATCAATTGGCAGTTTTTGCTGAAGCTGCAAAGAAGGTCGAAGAGCTTCTGGGAAAGCATGATTATGTGATAGTTACCGGCGATCATGGCAGCAGCCGATTAGCTGCGCTTGCATTCCATGACCCTAGAGTTATTCCTGTGACAGCTCCCCAAAAATCGACAATCCATAGCTTTGGACGCTTCTGTGAACTCGATGAGAAATCTGTTGATATGATTGCTTTGCCGGGTACAAGTAAAGTAACTGCGACAATTGGAGGTAAAGCATTTCTGGTGATGAATACCTATCAGCACTTCTCCGTTAGCGGGAATGTAGCTGGTGGTAACACAGACGACCATGATGTTGTTGGAGAGACTCACGGTGGCAACACCGCTGAAGAACGGCTTGTTCCAGTTATAATCATTAAAAGAAGCCAGCCGCTTGCTCCTCTTACCTGCAAGCCGAAAAGCCAGTATGTGACGAAACGAAACGGCCATATAGAAACGGCATTCTCGTTCAGTCAGCCCGTTTTAACTCTTGAAGTGTCTCAGGGAAACAACAAAGCTTCTTGCACCGAAGTAGAGGATGGAAAATGGCTGGTGGTCATGGATAATGTGACCACGAATGATAAAGATGATATCGTTCTTTCCGTTATCGCAAACGGCAGACTACTTCCCAATGTGATCCTCAAAGTAAAGACATCCGGTATCAGTAAGAACGCAGATCCGTTTGGTGGTATAGGCCTATGAAAAGAAAGAAGATTGAATGCTGCGAATGTGGCAAGGCTTTATTGAAGGACGAAATTGCTTTGTGTAAGAAGTTGCTTGGCATCAATACGGAAGATTATTATTGTATCGATTGTCTATCTGATTATTTAGAGTGTACAAGAACCGATCTTGAAATCAAAATTCAGGAATTCAAAGAACAAGGGTGCACACTGTTCCTGTAAGCAAGGAGGATACAGAATGTTTGAAGAGAAAATTCGCGACGTATTTGCCGACATGGTCGTGCTGAAGAACCCGGAGAGAGCTGAATTTTTTAAGAATCTTAGCCTCCCTTCATATATGCGCGATTGGCTTGTTATGAAGTTTTCCGATGAAGATGGGGAAATTGACTATGATAGTGTGCTCAGATATATCCGGCAATATATTCCGAGCCGAGAAGATTATGAACAGTTTAAATTTGCAATGGTCAATGGAGAAACAGTCCGCTTTCTTGCAAGAGTTCGAGTTGGCGTCGACATCAAAACCGGGAAGACCATGTTTGAGCTTCCAGATTTTGGAGGAGCTAAGGCCGGTGCTGCTGGTGAAGTCACGAATGACGTCGTGAGTCGATGGAAGGATACCCTTCGCAAAGAGAGTGAGAACTGGGGAATTATTGAGCTTATTTGGGGAAAAGACTTCTCATCCAGCAAACCAAAAGGCGTTGTTAAGCTTATCGAGTACAGCCCATTCTGCCCGTACACGGTTGATTTGGAGTACTATAAAGATGCTCGCAATTCATTCACAACTGAGGAATGGATCGATCTCCTCGTAGCGGCGGCAGATTATAATCCTGATGGCTATGAATCAGAGGAGCAAAAACTATGCTTCCTTCGGCGGCTTCTGCCCTTCGTAGAGAAACGGATAAACCTTATGGAATTGGCCCCAAAGGGCACCGGTAAGAGCTATGTATATCAAAAAATCAGTAAGCGAGGTTGGCTGATCTCTGGCGGTACCGTTTCCAGAGCATCTCTTGTTTATGACAATGCGAAAAAAACGGGTGGCCTTATAACGCGTTTTGACTTCGTGGGTTTCGATGAAATCCAGTCCATGTCCTTTGTGCAGCCAACACAGATTCAGACAGCCCTGAAAGACTATATGGAATTTGGTGAAGTTCAAGGGTTCGATGCCTCTATAGTTGCGGATGCTGGAATTATTGTTCTTGGTAATATCGACGCCAGCAGGTTTAACGTCAACGAAAATATGATGGAAGAGATCAGTCCTGTCTTTAGAGAATCGGCATCATTGGACCGTTTTCATGGATTTATTCCTGGATGGGAGCTTCCACGTATGCATCAGGGCCTTGTTGCCAATGGTTGGGCCCTGAATACTGAGTATTTTGCAGAGGTGTTACACCTTATGCGAGATGACCTTAGTTACGCAACCATCGTCGATGATTGCCTTCTCCTTCCGCCAAAGCCGGATCAGCGCGATCTTACAGCGATTAAGCGCCTGTGCACTGCATTTTTGAAACTAATTTTCCCTAACGCAACATGCAAAGCGGACATTGCCCCTGATGATTTCATTAAGTATTGTCTGGAGCCGGCAAAGGAGATGCGGAGCGTGATCAAAAAACAGCTTTGTATTATTGATCCCAAGGAATTCAATGTTCCAGGGAAGAAGGATATTCCAGATATTCAATACAAGTACTAATA
>CACZQU010000270.1 GCA_902783305.1 uncultured Lachnospiraceae bacterium
AGCCCAAACCGAAAATGCCGGGGTCGACAAAATATCAGTATACTTATATTCCTGTGCAGACGGGTGCCGTACAACCACAGCCCGGATCCGGAATCCAGAAGCCGGTGAATTATTCCTATCATTCTTCTGCCTCCGGTATGGGTTCGGAAGCCCGGAATTCCGCAGGACAGCCGAAGACCCCGCAGCAGGAAAAGACCATGAGCTCATCCCGGAACCCATGGCAGCCGGAGGGCGGCGCTTCTTCGGTTTTGCAATGGCAGCAGGCCTTCCCGCAAAAGAAGCAGACTCTGGACGAGGCAGTAAAAAATATCCAGCCGGGCCAGATGGGACGCTATACGATCCAGAAAACCGTCCGTCATGAGGAGGGAGAGGACGGCTCCAATCCGGAGGATACGGAGAGCATCGAACTGACGGAGATTGAAAAAAGGAGAATCGGGAACGCGCCTCCGGCGGTGAAGCGCCGGAGAAATGCCAGACGCGCCAGCATGAGCGGTTTTCTGGCTGAGCAGAAAAACTCTTTTCTGGAGGGAATCCGTACCGGAAAAAAGAAAGGAAGCTCCATGAGCGCGGAAAACCGGCGCAGGAGAAGTGAGGCGGCGAAAGCAGCCCGCAAGGATCTTCCTCCTCCCTCGGCATCCAAGGCAAAAGGGGGAGAGCCCGGAGCGGCAGATGATTCCGTGATGAGCCGGGAAAACCGGCTCCGCAGGAAGGAAGCCGCGCAGAATGCCAGAGGAAAGAATGAGAAAAAGGTGATTCACTCCTCTGCATTCCGGCTCAATTTTGATGACGATTTTGAATTCGATCCGGATTCTGAGAACAGTGCCCTTGCGCGGGCGCAGAGAAAAGAGGCTTCCGGCTCCTCCCGTGCGTCACGGCAGCAGGGGAGCAAATCCACCGGCCGGTCTCAGGGAACCGAAGGATCGAGGTCATCGAAAACCAGCCGTGCAGGATCCCGTAGGATCGGTGAAGGATCCCATAGTACGGGTGAAGGATCCCGCAGGTCAGGCGGAAAATCGAGTGGTACCCGTCAGGATTACCGTGAGGGAAGCAGACGGAATTCAGCCGGAAGGAGCACAGGGACATCCCGGAATACAGCACGACGAAGCACAGGAACCTCCCGGAGCCAGGAGAGAGCCTCCGGAAAAGGCAGAGACCAACATACAGGCGGCGGGTCTTACAGCCAGGAAATCATGATCATGCGGGGAGCTGTTGCCCTGGTGCTGATGCTGCTTCTGGTGATCACGCTGGTATTTATGATCCGCAGCATTGTGTCAAAGAGAAAAGAAACCAAAGCTGTTCAGGAGACACCTGCCCTTGAGAAGCAGGCAGAGGACGGTCTTGCAGAGGAAGGCTCTCTGACGGCAGAGGAAGGGACCGGTGCGGCAGAAGAGGAAGAGGAAAAGAAAGAAGAAGCAGCAACGCTGGCCAAGAGAACGGAGAAAACCGAAGTCTCCAACCTGGAGCCGATGTCCATCACTTCGTTTACGCCTCATTCCGTCACCAGTACGGCTCCGACCAATCTGATCGAATATACGGAGGTGGAGCAGGACGGAGAGATTATCGATGTTTCCGACTACCACCCTGCAGAAAGGATCGAGTTCGGTTATCCCAATGATTATACCCAGATGCAAGGGGTGATCACCTTTCGCGGCAACAATTTCCGCAGCAATCCCACCTATGGATACGCGGAAATATCGGAAAAAAAGTTTAAAAAAGCCTGGACAGTGGACACCAGCTCCCTGATGTATGGAAATGCGTACTGGAGCGGAAGCGGATGGACCGGACAGCCGCTTCTGGTAAAATGGCCGAAAGAGCTTCGCCAGAAAATGAATATGTTTGACTGGGCTAAGAATGAAGAGGAGCTGGTAGAGGTCATCTATGCGTGCATGGATGGATATGTCTATTTCCAGGATCTGTGGACCGGCAAAGCTACGCGGGACGACATGTATATCGGCTGGACCTTCAAGGGCGCCGGCGCCCTGGATCCCAGAGGATATCCGATCATGTACCTGGGGGCAGGATATGACAGCAATGAAGGTACAGCCCGGGCATTTATCATCAATCTCCTGGACTGCACGATCATGCATACCTTTGGATGCGAGGATGAGTTCTCTCTTCGCGGATCGCTGAGCTACTTCGACTCCTCTGCCCTTGTAGACGCCCAGACCGATACTCTGATTTACCCGGGAGAAAACGGGATCATTTACCTGATCCGGTTAAATACCAGCTTCGATGAAGCTGCAGGAACCCTGTCCATATCGCCCGAGACCGTCAAATGGCACTACAACGGGGTGCGGACCAGCTATGAATCCTACTGGCTGGGAATTGAGGACAGCGCCTGCATTTATGAAGGATATCTGTTTGCGTCGGATAACGGCGGAAACCTGATGTGCCTGGATCTGAACACGCTCGAGCTGGTCTGGGTACAGGATGTACTGGACGACTCCAACGGCACTCCGGTGCTGTCCGTGGAGGACGGTAAGGTGTACCTCTATATCAGCACATCCTTCCATCTGGGATGGAGAGCGAACGATATTGCCGATATTCCGATCTGGAAAATCGATGCGGAGACAGGGGAGATTGTGTGGCATACGGATTATGACTGTTACTCCATTGAGGATCTGTCCGGCGGCGTCCTTTCCACGATCGCGCTGGGAGCCCATGACCTGTCGGATTACATTTATGTCACGGTATCCAGGGTCGGACAGATGGAAGACGGGGTATTGACATGCCTGAACAAAAAAGACGGCTCGATTGTCTGGGAGCATGAAGCTTATTATGCCTGGTCCTCTCCGGTCTGTGTCTACAACTCGGACGGAAGCGGGAAGGTGATATACTGTACCTGCGGCGGGATGATGTACATGCTGGACGGGATCACCGGGGAACAGTATGACAGGGCGGAATTTGGAGA